>DATMXJ010000103.1:0-11059 GCA_035561675.1 Thermoplasmatota archaeon | reverse complement strand
AACGAGTATCAATGCGAGGTATATCCATTTCCGTGATGGTTTTTGCAGTCTTTGAGGTGGATTGTCTACTCGCTTCCTTGGTTGATCTATTGGACTCATTTTTCATTCCCCACAATAAATAAGTAGTATCTGGGATGCTGCATCCTCTTTTAAAAGTTTTTAAAAGTCTCAGCTTGGGTTTTACAAGATAGTAAATGAGTCACCCTCGGATTGTATTTTATTGTGGGCAGTATCCACCGCAACTATCCAGAACATAATAGTCTGACCAGTGGAGAACTGACCGAGTTCAACACCAAAAATGGGAGCGTTTGATTGATTAAATAACGGGTCTTCCTCATGGCGACTTTGAATCGGATAGTCACCATATCGATACATCTCATATGATACGGTATCGGTTCCGTTATAGCAGTAGAGAAGAATGGTGTGGATGGCGAACGGTCCTGTTGTCGTCACGTTTGTATAAATAATCATGTTGCTGGTGTTGGTGGGATTTGCAGGGGTATACGATAAGGTATTAATCTGGGGACCCCAGGTATGGCCGCTTTCGTTCAGGACAATCCAGCGTGTTTGAGTTGATATCAGACCTTGGGTGTCTATTGCTGTGACGGAGAGGAGATACTCATCAAGCGGAAGTCCTGTGGTATCCCAGGAGAGATTCCATGTTGTTGTACCAACTGCGGTTTTGGTGATGTTATTCAGGGTGACCTCGACATGGTCAACAGCGACATTATCTGAACTCTGCCCCGAGATACTGAGGATCCCTTGTTCAAGAATCGCGCCATCAACCGGGGTGCCAACCGAAAGAGAAGGAGGACGTCCATCTATCAACTGAATAGATCTCTCGTCTGATGTGTTCCCACCACCTGAAACCGTGATCAGATGAGTGCCAAGGGTCGCTCCAGAAGTATTCCATGCGAAAGACCATTCCCCGTTCGTAACGGGAAGCTCGATAACAGGAGGCTCATGATCAAAGGAGAGATACACATAATCCGTTGTTGCTATTCCAGAGATGAGAACCGTATCACCAACATTAGAGATAGGGACCTTAAAAAGAGAGGTATCCGGGGTGACGATCTGCACCCGGTCACCTGTGGTCTGAACAGAAACATCGACAGAAAAATCAACAAGGACATGGGTTTGGCGACCGTAATTTCTGAAGATAAGATACCAGTCTTGATTCTCGGCTGAGACAGACAGAGTCGTATCCTTCCCGTTCCAATAATTATAACAAATAAACGACTGACCTGCTTTGTACCGCTGGAAGTTTTCTGAATCAACAAAAAAACTATCAATGTTTACTTGAGATGCATGTCTGCCGACCCCTCCGGTGGTGAAATGCTTCTCTAATTGATACCCGCTGCCGGTCAGCGTGAGATGAAATTGACAATCCCCCGTTGGCATTTCCTGACGGGTCATCTTCGGGGGTTTGTGAGAGGCATCGAGTAGTCTGATGATGAATGATTTATCTGTCTCTGTCTTAAGACTGCGCAGAGTATTATGTCGTGCGAGCTGCCAGGGTTTTTTCAGGTTCCCCTCCTGGATCAAAAAGATGTAATCTAGGTTCTTCCCCAACTCAAAACTACATCGTCCCTCAGAATCGGTATAATTCCATGTGGTGATCGTGAGTCCAGTGATGCTGTCAGGGATTTTGTTGATTCGTTCTTCAATCTTGCTAAAGAGCAGGGAGAAGAGTTTTCCTTTGAGGATTTCAGGGAGTTTATCCCAGAGGTTTTGTATCTTTTCTGAGAAAAGGTTCTTATAAAATGTGATATCCTTCGGCCCCTTCACCAGGACGATGACTCGTGCACCATCCACTGGTTGTGAAAAAAGGTCTTTTACCTTAAAGTCCACAGTGATACGGTCTTCCTCATGAATGTATCGTGCAGTGTCATCCAGGATTGTACCATCACCACGCCATTGGTAGATCGCGGACATGTTTTTACCCCACCCGTACGCGTACACATCAGGCTCATCTACCGCACCGCCTGTATCGCTCCACCAGTTGTCATTCTCATGCCAGCCTCGTTCATAGAACTCCCGCCAGACATGATCCTCACCGACATTGGAAGCGCTTATCGATGGGATGAGTGCTGCCCGTTGCGCCGCGATCGCTATCTTCTGCAGCTCTCCGCACCAGCCGTTATGTTCATGGGCAATGACTGAGGCTTGCCCAGGTCTATCACCAATTGCAGGGTTGGGGACTGTTTTTCCGATCCAATAACTGATCGCTTCAATCGCAGTCGGGTGCTGGTTGATACAAATACTCCACAATCGTCCTCCGGGTTGAGAGTACGACTGGCAATCCCAGAGATACTGGATTGTCGAGAGTTTTTCTTTGAGCAAGGGATACCCAAGATCATTGTGCTTAACAAGGTAATCTCGCCATAATGGTCCGTACACCGCGTCGATCTCTTCATTGGTGATCTTTGGATGAACAACGTACCAATAATAAATCTCTGAAGGAAGAGTAAAATATCTTTCTGTTCCGTTTTCCAATACCTTGTATCGGATCGTAGAAGAGTAGTTTCCCATCCCGTCATCATATTCGATGATGTCAGCATAGGAAATCCATTGGTCATGCTCATATAATGACTCTACGTTTTCTTTCAGAAGCAGTGCGGAAGGAACCAGCCCCAGAGGGCAACAGGCGATGGAAAACGCTATCTCATCTGCATACTGTTTACTGGAATTGAGAAGGACAGATGCATAGCTTTCCGGGTCGCTTAGATTCTGAAATTGACTCGTCAACCTCTGCTGAATCCACCGGGGTGATTTCGAGATTGCTGCAATCACCGTGTCGGATAATCCATTTGTCGATGGTCCGATATCCTGTCCTTTCAAGGTAAGGTTCTGTACATCAAATCGAATGAAATAATCAGATCCTGGTGGGATTTCGATTTCCTTGGATATCTTTGACACCATGATTTGTTCAGAGGCTTGGGTGTTATGAAAGACGCTCGCTGCTCTCAAGACTCCTGGGACCACCAGAGAAAATGAAACACACAATACAACACATATTTTTACCGCTGAACCAACCTTCGTCGAAATATGAGTAGCCTCCTTTGAAAAATTAATAGGATTTTCTCATATAAATAGACTTCGTAGTGTTGAGAATGAATCATGATGAAGCGATTTTTTGTTTCGCAGGGAGTTTCTTATGTTCCAGGAGCGTGATGAACGCACCGATGATGCTGGGGGTGACCCAGAAGACCGTGAACCAGAACAGGGTAAAACTAATGCAGTTTTCCGGGGATACACTATAAATGGAGAGGAGTGCGATAAGGGCAGCATCTCGTGTTCCAAGACCGTAGATGGAAATAGGGATGGAGGCGATGGTCGCTGCGATTGCAAGGATAAAGAACAAGGTGAGGAACGGGACATGAATGTCGAACAGTTGTGCGATCAGATATAATTCAGAAAAAAAGACAAACCAACCAACAAATGAAATGAGGAAAGGGAGGCGAAGGCTTTTAAAAGTGGGGAGGTCCTCGTAAAAGGTTTCCATCGGGTCATCCATAAAACCTTGTATCGTCTGGAAGATTTGTGTTTTGATGAGCTTTTCGAACAGTTGTTTTGATTTTTTTTGTCTGAGGAAGAAAACAAAAACCGCGGTCACGGAAAAAAGAAAAAGAAGGCTCAGTATGAACAGATACGGGTACTGTCCTAAGAGGACCAGCCCGCCTATCGAGCTTAAGATGAACAGAGTGATGAGATCAACAGTGTTAAAGGTGATAATGTTCGAGATGCATTTGGGGAGCGGTACGTTGCTTTCCTGTCTGAGATAGAGTGCGCGAAGATAGTTCCCAATGCCGCCCGGTGTAATAAAGCCGTAGAAATATCCGATGAAATAATTTTTCAGGGAGTAGGTGAAGCTGACATGGATATTCTGTTGTTTTAAGATTAATTGCCATTCAATGTTGAGTACAATAAGCCAAAAAGGGATACTCAGAAAACACAAGGCTACGTAGAGCGGGTCAATCGTGGAAAACACTGCCAGGATTTTTCCAACGTTAAATCTCCAGAGGATGTAGACGAGAATGATAATGCCAGCGACAGGGAGTAGTTTTTTCCAGTCCATAGGTGGTAGTGAGGATATGAGCATTTTGGTATATGTAGACTTTGTTTCATTCTAGATATTCTTTCTCAGAGATTTACCTGAGGATTTCTTCCTCGTCTCGGGAATCTACTGGTATCAGGCAATAAGAAAAAGAATTAATGAGAAGAAGAAAGTTATTTTTCTTCTTCGTCGTCTTTTTTCCGCTTTCCAAGCAGGAAGAAGTATACCAAGAACATCAGAGCTAACAGTGCGAGGAGTATCAACAGGAAATTGTTCGATTCAGGAATCTTCGCTCCAGAGTTAATCTGTGGAATGATTTTCATCGTTCTCTTTGTAATTGCATTGTCCTGACCATCAGTTGCGGTTATCGTGATGTTATATTCTCCAAGCTGTGTCCATGTGTGGTTTATCATATAGAATGAGTCTGCAGTAACATGGTCGCTTTCGCTGATGTTTCCGTCAGCCCAGTCAATGATGAATTGAATAGGACTCTCAGAATCATTGACGATCATGCTGAAATTATAGGCGATGTTGATGAATCCCTCGCTTGGACCGGTGAGTACGGGTTGTGAGAGTGGCGTGTATTCTTTAATTACTGAAGCAATGGTCCTATCTGAGTCAGTTTTCCCATGGCTATCGGACACGGTCAGAGTCACGTTGTATACGCCAACGGCAGTATAGACGTGGATAACAATTTTCCCAGTGGAGTTCGTTCCATCTCCAAAATCCCAATAGTAGGAGAGAACATCCTGGTTAGGATCAGAGCTGTAAGACGCGTTGAAGGTGATTGATTCGTTGACTTGACCACTATAGGGTTCCCCTGCGGAAGAATTTGCTATCGGAGCGTCGTTACTGTCAGAGGTCTGAGTATTTCCAGAGGGATTGGTATGGAATGCTGAAGGGGTTTTTGTGGGCGTGCCGATTGCCGAATCTGAAAAGTTGCCCTGGTTTCCCGCGGCATCCACAGCTCGAATCGTGTAGGTATAGGAATGTCCGTTGATCAGTTCCGTATCTTGATAAATGGTTCCGGTGACGTTCTGGATCAGAGTTCCATCCCGGAAGACTTCATAATGGTTCACACCGACGTTGTCGGTCGCTGGGTCCCAAGATACATTAATCTTTCCGTCTTTCGCATCGACTGCGGAGAGGTTTTCAACCTTTGATGGTGCTTGTAGATCATCAGGATCCAAGTAATTTGGTACTCCGTCTCCATCATGATCTGCTGTTCCTTCCTCGTGATCCAATAATCCATCTCCATCAGAGTCCGTGTCGAGATAGTTTGGGATACTGTCGTTATCGACATCCTGACCAAACTGGGTCCCATCGGTGACCTCTACGATTGTTAGAATGTCATCGTCGTCATCATCAGGGTCATTGGCATCAATCACGGTGTCGTTATCCGTATCAATGGGGCTTCCACCCTCTGTCTCTGTATAATCATCGACGGAGTCCTCATCAGAGTCCGAATTTGTCTTGTTTGTTCCCAGGTTGTCTTCAACGTAGTTCTGTAGTCCATCGTGATCCAGATCTCCATAGGGACCATCTTTATCGTTTGCGTCAAGATAGTTTGGGATCCCATCGCCATCGACATCCTCTCTCCCTTCGCAGGCATCTTTTTTACAGTCGCCATCAGAGTTAGTGTCAAGATAGTTTGGGGTTCCATCGTTGTCGACATCCTGACCAAACGAAGTTCCATCCGTGACTTCAATGATCGTTAAAATCCCATCTCCATCATCGTCGTTATCAAGATAGTTACTGATTCCATCAGCATCTGTGTCGTCATTGTTAGGGTTTCCATCGGCATCAACGTCCTCATCGATATTCCGTACTCCGTCCCCATCCGAGTCTCCATTAGGATCGATGAGACGTACCTCAAGAAGCTGTTTTTGAATGTTTATCCCTGCATCGGCGATAACCCCAATGATATCGAAATAGGTAGGGGAGTAACTGTCACCGTAGAGACTTGCGTTTTCGACCATGGACCATCCAGCACTAGTTAACCCCGCATCACCAAAATCGAGAAGATACCAGATTGCGTACTGGATTTGCCAATAGGGAATATTCTGGACCTTATGGTTTAGAATATAGTTCACTTTACTCCAATTGTCATGCCACAGAGAACTGGGCATCGACATATTGTAGATAGAATACAAGCGAGTGTTTGTATAATCTTGATTTGGATTAATGTAAATGTTTTTCGCCACGCACCAATCGATATATGATCTATTCAACACATCAAACCCAAACGAGATGTTTTTCAATTGCGTGTCAAAATAGCTCTGTGATCCAGGATACTGCACCTGCATCGTCACCGGGCTTTGTGGCAAATTCACTTCAATATGGGCTGATGCTATACCACTTGTTACGAGCAGTATGAGAACGGTAACGCTCACAACGACTGTTTTTTTTATCATTTATCTCACTCACCTTAAAAAATTATATGTGCTTCTATGATTCATAAGACTTGTTTGACAGGTCTTATCGAAATACAAGAAAAGCGGGTTTTATGAGGGAAAAAAGAGGAATAATCAATAAAGAAAATATAAAAATCCCTCTGAGTAGTAGACTTTTCCTTTTCTCAGAGAAGAAAGACGCTTAGGATCAAACGGAATTAAGTGAATTGTAAAATATAATACATTTATTTGGAGTATCTCGGGAGAAAGTCTTTTAATCGTCGTAACGCCTGAATTTTTTCTTTTTCACCGATCTTTGCGTCCTCAACCTCCATTCTATAGAGAGTTTCATAAAAAAAAGCATGATTGTCTCCATTGATTACCTGGATCGGTCAAAGATATCAACAGCACTGAGTTATACAAGGAGGCGTTCAGAAAAGATCTTGTCGTGTAATCCTTCCTTATAGCAATCATAGAAATTCCAACATAAGCTTGGCGCAGGATTATAACTATAATTCATTATCCAGTCTCTCATCGGACGAATGTATTGTTGTTGTACTAAGAAAATATAGGGTGGTTCTTGTATATAGATATCGAATGCGGCTGTATACGCAGCTGCTCGTACAGCAGGATCTGCTGAGTATTTTGCCTCTAATATCTTCTTGTCAACGGTGTCGTTCCGATATCCAGTGTTATATGTATCTTGTCCGATATCAGCAGAGCCAATGAAAGGTCCGATGTAAACATCAGGATCATTATAATCCGGCCCCCATCCGACAAACACCATATCCCAATCATCGGTTGTATATATTCGATGCAGAAGCTGTGGCCACTCTTCTGCAATAACCGATGAACGAATACCGATATCCTCAAGTGCATCTCGGAACATGACCGCCATTTTTTCCCGTTCTGAATTCCCTGCATTATAGAAAAGTCGCATGGTTACCCCATTAAACCGATAGAGCGTCCCATTTACACAATAATCTTTTAGGTATCCAGCATCATCAAGGATGTTTTCAGCCATGGAAAGGTCAAAAGTATAATACGGTTGGCCATTGTTTTGTGTCTCGTAATACGGCATTCCTGTTGGTATCGCTCCAAGGAGTCTACTTGCATATCCATCCCAGGCGGTCTCAATCGCTGTATTGTAGTCAAACGCAAAACTGAACGCTTTTCGTACCTGGCCATCTGCCAAAAACTCATTGTTACTCGCTTTCGTATTTATTGAAAGAAGTGAAACATCATAACTATCGAAGGGTTGTACAACAATTCCTTCCTCACCAATGACGTCCCAGAGGATTTCATAAGGAACATACGTAAAATCAGCAACCCCATCGAGAAGAGCAGAAATTCTTTCTCCAATATCCGGGGTTGTTCTGAAGAACACTTTCTCAACATGGTTTCCATCCCACCCACCCCAATACAAGGGATTTTTTATCAGGAGAACCTCCGAGGTATTCTCTGTACTCTTCACCATATACGGACCGGTTCCCATCGGGTGTTCCTTCATCCAGATGTTTGTTTCTCCTGGGACAACACCACCGTTTGCCTCCACGTAGTCTTTATCAACAATCGCGGCGACCGTAAATGCTAAAAGAGCTAAAAATCCACCATATGGTTCCGTGAGTGTTATTTGAAGAGTATGGTCATCGAGAATAGTGGTGCTATCCGTATCCATACATTGCCCAAGAATCCAGTCCACACCAGATTCCGGTGCGTTCATCGTCAACACTCGATCAAAAGAATATTTCACATCTTCAGCGGTGAAATCATTTCCGTTTGAGAATTTCACATTAGGGCGTAAATGAAATGTATATGTCAATGAGTCAACGGATACAGTCCAGTCGGTCGCAAGACACGGAGAAAACGTTTGCGAATCATTCCCTTGAAACGTGACCAGTGTATCATAAATCTGAGAAATCAAATCGGTAGATTCAGCATCATATGCATCCGCCGGATCCAGTGTTTTCTGATCTCCAGCTCGATAATTCACGATCATATCATGATTTATTATTTGATTACCTGCACCCTTTTTCAAAAAGACGAAGAGCCCAAGTATAAAATAATTCTGAACAATGGAAAATTCATTGGTAACAACGGTGACAGTCCCAAAACCCAAGCCAAACACAAAACCACTCCGAATAACAATTTCATCGTAACCAGAAAGCAGCGAAATCGTCCTAGATGAATATCTTCCAATTTTCGCTACATCACCAAAATCGATAGACCACACTAGATCTGAAATAGCTTGGCCCCCAGTATTTCTAATGACAGCTGTGACCCCAAAACCACCTTTCAAATCATCAATTTGTATATTATCCAAAACTTCAAAACCTGTTGTGGATGATTGAGAGTTCTCTCCCTTTTTAGCTAAAAGAGTATTTGAAAAAACAGTCACTAACAATATACTAACAATTACTATTGCTATTTTTTTCGTTGTTCTTTTCCTCCATTCAGTTAATTTATATCACCTCGCTCTATAAAAAGATTTTTAATCTTGATTTCCTTGAGAAGAAAAGTGGATTGTAAAATATCAATACATTTATGTGGAGTATCTCGGGAGAAAGTCTTTTAATCGTCGTAACGCCTGAATCTTTTCTTTTTCACCGATCTTTGCGTCTTCAACCCCTGTTCTAATCATTTCTGTTGATTCATCCATCGCTTTTCGGTCGACCGGGTAAGGGACACCATCTTTTCCGCCGACCGTGAAACTAAACCGCACCGGGTCTTCCCACGATGGTTTCTCGTTATAGATAAGATCTGAAATTAACGCAAGGGCACGGACGGTATTCGGACCAACGCCTTTCAATGCAAGAAGTTCTTCATACTTGGTCGGATGCATATCATAGATCTCCTTCATCTTCTGCCAGTTAATTGTCCGCGGCATTGCAAGATGCGGATACGAGTGATTTTTCAAAGGAGGAGAGACCCAATTGTCCAATGTTCTTTGAGTCTCATGTCGTGTGAGCGTCGCCCAATCCTCTTGTAAATGCGAGGGATGATCATTCACCAGATCAACAGAGACATTCTGGGTCATGATGCTTTGTTTCGCCGTCATATCTAACACGTGTTCGTGTCGATCATCACCAACGATCGCATTGTGTGGTTCACAGACGAAGCAGTCCACATCCTCCGAGAGCCAATGATACCGGCGTGCATATTTTGTGTCGCTGTTCATCCCCTGCTGAATCACTGCCCATTTCTTGTTTTCAGAGAGGATAAACACGTGATGATACAAGGTATGACCGTCTTGAATCGCACTGTTATCAACCTTTGCTGACATGCGACTGCAATATTGGAATCGCTCAATCGTTGACGTTGAAAGATTGTATTTCTCACTAGACGTCTCGATTTCAGAGAGGGTGTTTCGAGATGCGTTTCCTTTCCCACCGCATAAGACGATCCCAACATCCATTGGGTTTAATGCCTCTTTTAAGGCACCACAGGTGACCGTTGTGGTACCAGACGAATGCCAATCATATCCAAGAACACATGAAAAAGCCTGAAACCAGAAGGGATCAGAAAGCCGTCGTAAAAGCTCATCAGTCCCATACTCGTAGATAATCACCTCAGAGATTCCTTTTGAAAGCGCCACCATGCGTTTGAACAGCCATCGGGGTGCTTTCCCGGGATGCAAAGGAAGACTAGCGACTCCTGTTTTTGGCATAGAACGCTCCCACCTATGGACACCTTTGTTTTTAATCTTTTTTCAGAGTTCACTGAAACTATAGGATATAAAATAAAACGGGAAGTTATAAAAAAGAGAACTTGCTTCAGACCATACGCATCAGGGGATAAAACGAGAAAAACATCAATAATAGAGGTACATATCAATCGAATATGACAGTGTTTCTTTCCCATAACTATGATGCATCAAACTGAGGCAAATAGCATGGAAACAAGAGACTTTGCTACCTACATGAAGCAATTTAATGAATGCCTACAAAAATATTTTCCGCCAAAGGATGCATGGACTCCAGCTGATGATGCCTTATACAAACCTGATGATCTGTTCCGCATCCCGATGAAAGAAGGTTCCGAGATGCAGCTGAAATCCATTAAGCATACCTTCACCTACCAGTACACGAACAATAAGGTGTATCAGAATTTTTGTAAGGAGAGAGATTTCTCCCCAACCGATATTAAAACGAGTGATGATTTAGAGAAAATCCCACTCATCCCTGATAGCTTCTTTAAGGATTATCCTGTTGGACGCGATTTTGCTACCTGGCTGGGGAATATTTTCACAGGAACGCTTCCGCGCATTGTCATTTCTCAAAAGAACCCCACCTATGATGAAGTGATAAACGCATTTAATCAAACAGGAATGACGGTTGCCTACAGTAGCGGAACAAGTGGCAGGCATACATTCATCCCACGTGATCAGCGGACGTTTAACATCTCTGAGTATGCGGCAGCAAAATCAGTCATGAATATGATCTATCCCTTGTGGGAGCCCAATATGTACGGGTATTTATTGATGCCGAACCCGAAAAAAACCAATGTGTACGCAGGAAAAGTCTGTACCATCTATTTCGATGCTATTAAAGATGTCCAAGTCGCGATTGACCGGGAGATCACCACTGAGCTTATTCAGATGACCATGACC
>DATMXJ010000102.1:0-4033 GCA_035561675.1 Thermoplasmatota archaeon | reverse complement strand
GTTATTTGCCTATACGAGTGCGTTTCTCTGCTTCCTTGGTTTTTTTGTTTTTGATTTGCTCCTACTCGCTATTGATATTTTTTTTCTTGGGCAGATGGACGGAATAACAATTACCCTGTTGCTCGTTGTATCGATTGTTCTCCCGGTTGCGGTGATGAACCTCATCGTGTATTACCCAAAAACCTATGCCCGGTACATCCAGATTCATTCGCTTGGCGACATCCCGGAGATACTCAGTTATCTGGTGATGTATCTCAAGCTGGTCCCAAATCTTGAGAACAGCGTGAAATTCGCTGCAGCAGAATCATCCACTACTCTCGCATCGGACCTACGGAAACTTATCTGGGACATGGAGATACGATTGTACCATGGGATCAATGATGCGATTATCCATTTCGCGATCCGTTGGGGACGATGGAGCGATTATTTCAAACGATCCCTGCATCTCATTCGCAGTTCCATCCAAGAACGAGATGAAGCCTCTCGGATCATCACCTTAGATCGAGCCTTGGATGTCTCGTTGGAAGGAACAAAGGAGACCATGAACCAGTTCGCGAATCGGCTCCATCAACCAACCGTCATTCTGTACTCGGTGGGAATCATGATTCCGTTGTCTCTTGTCGCTATGCTACCGGCAGCAGGCTTGGTGGGGATGAAAATCACCATCATGCAGGTCTTTCTCATCTATGACCTTCTTCTGCCTTTGTTCGTCTTTATGTACACGCGGAAGATCCTTCTATCCCGTCCCGCAGCATTTCATCCATCGAACATCCCGCTCGATCACCCAGACCTCTGCGAGATCAACAGACGAAAAAGATTTTTCGTCGCTTTCGTGAGCGGCATCGTTATAGCGACACCAGGGATTATTTTTCTTCTCATCCCCACTATTGCTCCGTTTGGTCTATCGAATGATACGATAGATTTTATCGTAAGCAGCCAGGGTGTGAACTCCTTCTTCCCGGTGACGTTATTTTTCATCTGGGGAGTAGCGGCCGCTGTTTCACTGTACTGTCTCAGTGTCTACCGCCCATATAAGCAAGTACGTGACGAAATCAAGCAGATGGAAAAAGAATTCAGCGATGCATTATACATCCTAGGTAAACGGATATCCGAGGAGAAATCCCCTGAAGAGAGTTTTGCGTACGCAGCGCAGACCATGCAGGGGACCCGGATCGCTGAGGTGTTCTGTCAGACGAGCTATAATCTTACGGCCCGACATACGAGCTTTTATGATGCACTCTACAGCACCGAATACGGATCGTTGCATCATGTCTACTCAGATCGGATCAAAGCAATCTTACGGTTGTTTGTCGAAGGCACCAAAAAAAGTCAACGAGCAGTCAGCGCATCCTTAATTCGTATCGCTGATCATCTCAAACAATTACAAGAGGTGGAAAAAAAAATTACTGACATGCTCTATGAGCTGACTTCGACGCTCCGATCGACGGTTTCTGTGTTTGCTCCCTTGATTGCGGGAGTCACTCTTTCAATCACAACCTTGATCTCAACGATCCTCCGTTCAATACAGGTGAAACAATCACCTGAGACCATCATTGGCATTCCAACTACGTTCTCCGCTTCCGCAGGCTCATTTATGACGGAAAATATCAAACCAGAATATTTCGTGTTAGTCATCGGGATCTATCTCATTGAATTGGTGATCCTTCTCACCCGGTTTACCAATGGGCTCAATGAAGGCGATGATACAGCGACCTTCATGTACAGCCTTGGAAAAACCATGCCTGTTTCGATTGCTGTTTTTTCGATAACGGTGATACTTGGTCAATACTTCTTCTCACAACTGGTGCCAACAGTATAGCTCCAATGATATCATCACAGGAGATGTAGTTTTTCGTTTACCGTTTTCGTCACATTTTTATTTTTTATAAGAAGCTATAGGGATATGTACATGAACATGTAGATGAAGATATACCAGGTACATTACATGAGAAAATCGCTTATTAATAGAATTATCGATGAGTAATCTGAAGGTGGATTGGGATGCAGAATGAGGGATCGATAGCCTCAACGCTTGAGTTAAAACGCCCAGTGGCGGTTCGAGCCTTGAGACGAAGTAATGTTCGAAAGAAAATAGCGGAGTATCTTTTTGAAATCAGTCCTAATTATAGTTACACAGCTGAGATAGCATATCATGTGCGGACAACGCCCTCGAACGTGATAGGCGCGATCAGGGGGATGGAAGAACGGTACAAAGAGGATGAATCGTTATTGAATCTTGATATCGTCCAAGAAAAAAACTGTGGGAATAATGTTCGTTTATATGGGATTACGGATTTTGGGAAGGAAATGATCAAATCTGTGAAGGACAAGGAGTAGGTGAAAAAAAATGTCTATGGCAGCATATTTCTCATCGCTCCATAATGATTGCTATTTAATGGACGAGGAGTTTTTTACAACTCAGCAGAAAAAAGAAGATGAGTAATGCTTCATGCAATCGTCTCAGAAGAACCAGAGACGGTGAGAAGTTCTTGCAGGACTTTAGTGTACTGTTCTGGTTCGACCTTTAGGATTCTTAATGTATATTCTTGTAAAAATTCACCGTAGTCGATTTCTTCTTTGGAGTACTTCCACTTTTCTTCGGTGTTTTTTCCCAGGGCAAGTAAAAACGCGTACGCAATCGATTTTGCTTTTGGGGTGTCAGGATGATTCTTTATTTCGGTTAGCGCCTTTTTTTCACCAAACGTCCTATAGGTCCGTGCGACAGTATCGATAAATGTCGCAAGTGGCGGGAGGCTCGTATAGACAGGGAGCCGAGATAATATTGTTTGTCGTTGTTGATACTCGAACGCAAGGACAACGATGTTCGATGGTGTATCGTCAAGCTGAAATAACGAAGCAGCTTTTTCTTTGTCATCCAGGATTGATTCCAGGAAATCTCCCCCATGTTGATTCCAGAACCGATCTAAGATTTTTCCAGGGGATGTTTTTGAGATAATCAATGGTTCCTGGCTTTTGGTAAGGAAAAACTCCAGGGCTGTTTTTTCGTAAGAGGTCGGATGGAGTGCTTCGACAAAACGAGGTACATCGGTCCCATAGGAAACACCATCAAGCACCAAGATCTTCTCTTCGGCTGTTTTCACCGAATCTTCTTGACTTTTAGAAATTTTTTTAATGAAATCAGCATCCGTCAAACCTCCCGAGAGATACTCTTTAAGAGAAGCGGATTTTTGTGCGTCGGAGAGTTCCTGATGTTGTCCCACTTGTGTGGTGACTTCGATAGCAAAATCATCTGAGAGATTTCGTTGTAACATGTATTTCGAGATGGAAAACATCGTGTTTTTTGTTGACTTCGCACAATTCTCGCAGAGAGCAATGAGAATCTGTGCTGGTTTCCATTCAATTCTGAGATAATTCAGCGGCAGAGATTCTTTCTTCCGCGCAGTATCTGGAGGTACATGTGGACAACTGATGATGTCTTTTTGGGAAGAGAAACCAATCCTATTTCGAATAAAGTCGATGAACTCGGTTGGGGGGTGCGCGGTTTTTCCGGTACAGACATACCCTGCATCCCAGGAGTACACACGGAGGTTTTTCTTAAAGACAATGTCAGTGATACCTCGGAGACGAAACACCGGGTCGTCAAAATGTTGGACAGCGATAAGTTTTTCTCTGTCCGCTTTCCCACGTTGTGCATAGGTGATGTCTCCCGTGGGAAACGTCAGTGCAGCAAGGTACGGTGCTTTCTCGGAGATAGCGAGCAGATAGGTGCCAGCCAGAGCGCCATCTAATCCTTTTTTATGTGAGAGTTTCTCAAGTTTTTTTTCATCAGAACAATATTGATGAACTTTTGCGATTTTTTTTCGAAGTTTCTGAAAATATCTTGCGCTCTCCTCTGTGCAGGTGGGAAGGATCAAAAATGGGTCTTCTTGTAATTTTTTTGCGTTTTCAATCAGGTATTTCTCTTGTGATTTCGGTGCGGTCCGTGCAAAGCTTCTCGTCGTTCTGCCTTTCTTTGCCATGTGATCAGACCATAAAAGTGAGGTGTTAAAGTATATTGTGGTAGGAATTAATA
>DATMXJ010000101.1:0-9448 GCA_035561675.1 Thermoplasmatota archaeon | reverse complement strand
TTTCTTCCCAAATTATTCCCAAATACAAATCGTTGTTCGACAAAATGGACTACGTAGAAAAAAACAAAAGAAAAAAAGAAAAGGCTAGAGGAATTTCGTGACCTCTATTTCCTTGCTTGCTGAATCACCATTGAAATCATAGGCGATGACTTTGAGGATGTGTTTGCCAACACTCCTCTGAGACCAGGTCCAGTTGTAGGGCTGTTCGGTGAGGGTCGCTTGGAGGACGCCATCGACGTAGAATTCCACTTTCTCTGCATCACCAGGCTCTCCCCAGCCTCCAGGGATGTACGCGGCGACATCTAGAGGGCCGATGATACGTGGGGTTTTCCATGGCATGACACGTTGGTTCTTCAGGTAGAGAGCGTTGAGTGGTTTATTGAATTCGACTTCAATGGTCGATCGAGTTAATGAACAATTCAACCACACAGTAGTGTTCTCAAATGCATCATGTCGATACGGGTCGTAGTACTCGTAACCCATCCCATGGATGTACATGTAAATTTCCCCTGGTGCGATGGTGATGCTGTAGAACCCTGAGGTGTTCGTCTGGGTTTCTTTCCCATAACTTGAGCCGGTCTCGGCATCAAACCATTCAAACTCTAGCCATGCACCGCTAAGCGGCTCACCCGTGTCGTTGTCGCTGAGATATCCGCAGACGATTGCAGTTTCAGCAGGACATGGATGTAATGAGACATTCACCCAGAGCGTCTCGGAATCATCAACCGAGAGTTCCTCGATATATTCTGAGAAATACCCTTCTTTTTCTATGTTCAGGCTGATATTTCCCGCTGCGACATTGAGGTGGTAAAAACCATTGTTCTCTGTTGTTGTCATATTTTCGTAATATTGATGTTCACTCCCTTCCCAGGACAGGCTCACATTTGCCAGCTCCACGGGATCTGTCGTTTCCCCATCCATGATAAAGCCACAGACGGTCGCGGTTTCCTGTGGACGTTCATACAGGGAGATGTTCGCCCATTGCGTCTCATTCTCCTCCATCTGATAGGGTCCTACCGATCTGTCACAGTACCCGCCGGAAGAGGCAGTCGCCCGTAGTCGAATCGCTGGAGTATGCATCTGGAAAAAACCTGTGGAATCCGTTGTCGTCTGGTTCTCATAGAATTCGTATTCATTGATTCGGCCACGTACCGATACAACCGCATTTTCTATGGATACGTTTGTTGCCGCATCTTGGACGTAACCGCAGAGAATCGAGGTTTCCACGGATTGTAACAGAGGATCTCCGTTCGTATCATCTTTTCTGGTATTTATCTGTACAAAACGATTTGTATCGACAGATTGTTCTGATGATTGAACAGTCATTATAGGAAGCTCACCATCGTACCCATCATACAAGGTAGGATGTTGCATTTGGGCACTACGCGGCTGCGCATAGTAAAACACCTCTTCAGCTGAGATGATACCATCACCATTTGAATCTGCATATCCTCGTATTCCGTCAACGAGATAAGGCCCAAAACCACCAGAGACTGCTTCCTCGTCTTCACAGGATCCCATGAGGACAACTCGTTTCTGCCCACGGACATCCTCACCAAATCCCTTCGCCCATTCCTCAGCACCATACGCCATCTGATGTTGAGAATCAGTTGGAATGTCGGTGATATTCCAGTTCGGTGGGTCGTTAAACCCACCAGCATAGCAGCTATCCACGATGAGGCATACTCCTTTTGATTCCAGACGATTCAACAATACGTTCAACTCATCATCCCAGATAACCAGACTCGGAAACGAAAATCCCCAATACGTCACCAGTGCCTCGTCGGTCCCATCTGCCTCGTCTTTGGGGGGGATATCAAAACCGAGAGGAAATCCGTGGGTGCTGAGATAAACAAGGGAGATGTCATTGCTGTCCTCCATCCGATCAAGCCATCGGAGCCCTGCGATGATATTGACGACTGTCGCATCCTCACCGGTCAACACTTTAATATGGTCTGCAGGCCACCAGTCTGAGTGCAAGAGATGCGCATAGAAATCATTCACTTCAAGGATCATATCTGGCCGATCTTCCATGGGATTCTCCGCATAGTCACCAGCGCCGACCAATAACGCCCAATACTCTGTATCATCAGCCATATTGTTCGTTGATTGTTCGCTTCGACTATTTGTCGTCACCGTGGCAGTCGATAGAATGCTGAAAAGTGGGGACAAACTAGATATTAGCAGAATCAGTACAATAGCGTAACTTTTTCTCTTCTTATGAATTATTTTTTCCATAATAATACTCCCTGTTACAAATAAAAATAAGAGGAATCGAGTTTAAGTAATTTGTTCCCAAATCCTTCCCAAATTTTAAGAAACATATTAAAGAAGAGTACAAATTCTCTTTCAAAAAGGTTTATGAAATGGATTCTCTAAAAAACGTCCTGTATTGGCTCATCGCCAACTCCCTTGGCGGGTACAATAGAGGGAGAATTCTTGAGGAACTTTTTCAGAAACCACAGAATGCAAATGAGCTGTCAAAAAGCCTTGAAATCGAGTATAAAACAATACGATATCATTTGAAGGTTTTAGAAGAAAACGGCATTCTTACATCGGTCGGCGGGGGATATGGAAAAACCTATTTCCCGACAGAGACCTTGGAAACCAACAAGCAATATTTTGCAGAGATTTGGGATAAAATTGGGAAAAAATCAAATAAAGAATAGATAGCATAGAAAAAGGTGAGTAGAATGAATGAAGCTCCGATCAAGGAAGAAAAAATACCAACATACAACAAAAAAACCATTGGACTTTTGATAGTGTTGGTTATCGGTGGTATTGTTTTAGGTTTGATATTGTCAAACATTTTTGTGACTGAAACAAATGAAAGAATACAACATTTTAATGACGAGTTTGGTGATTATATACCTCCAGATTTTCCCTTCAGGGTCACACCGCTTACAACCGCTGAGGTGTTTCTTCCAACGCTTGGTATGATTGTCGTCTGCATCAGCATGTTTCTCTTAATCGGTCTGATTGCGGTATATTTCAAGGTATTCGCGAAAACAAAATCAAAGTACATCGCTGGGTTATTGTTCTTTTTAGTTCCTTTATTTATTCAATCTATATTTTCAGTAAGCACCTTACGATCTTTATTTGTTTCACCAGCAATCCCATTCGGCGACATCCGTGAAAGCATCGGATTTGAATGGGGTGGATTAGGTCAGATCCTTGTCGTGGTGTCGATATTTGAAAGCATCGGACTTAGTATCTTATTATATCTCAGCAATGAATGATTCTATCAACAATACATCATAATGAATATAAGATTAAATCATACTGCATCTTTTTTTACGATAACTTTAAGACAGCTGCGTTCTTTTCCTGTCTTCAGAGGCATATTATGATGAAACTGAGAAATTTTGGTATAGTAATGATAAGCTTGGTAATACTCCTAGGTTCGTGCTTCACGGCAGCGGCCACGAGTGTTTCAGATGGAACAGGTGATGTATGGCATTATTCGTATGCAGGAACCGCATGGTCCTGGGCTGGAAATATAGCAAATAAACCGAACATCGATATTACTGAAATCTCCTATACGGTGAATGATAATAAAATAACACTGAAATTGGAAGTATCAGGAACTATTCAAACATCTGAAAAAGTTGGTTATTATCTTTGGTATAATAGTACTGATACCATCTATGTGATGACATATATGAACGGAACAGGTGCTGGTTATGGAATGAAAGGAGTAATGAATTTTACTTCAGGTAATGTCACTGTCTCAGGTGATACCCTCAGTGTTGTTCTTGATGTTCTTGGTGATACATCAAAGGTAGAGCTGTGGGGATATGCTGTTGAATATACCACATTTGGGGATCAAACTGCTGAATGGTGGGGTGACTGGGCGCCAAACTCGAAACTCCCGTTCACACCAGGAACTGGTGGAACTACTGATGGTAATACCACCGATGGCAATAACACCAATGGAAATAACACAGGGACGAAAACACCAGGTTTCGAAGTGATCCCCGTCATCGCAGCCGTAGCAATTGCAGCAATCCTGTTGAGACGACGACGATAACTCGCATCATTTTTTTTTCTTTTCTTTTACGAATGAATTATTTTATTAAAGACAGACTCTTTCGTTTTTCTTATGAACAAACCACTATCGCATCTCGATGAAATCTTTTCTCTGCTCAAAAAAGAGTTGCACCAGTACGGTCAGCCGATTGTGTCGCGATCGAAACCAGATATCCCTGATACTCCATTCGTGACTTTAATTTCCTGTCTTTTGAGCCTACGGACCAAAGATGAGGTCACCGCACAGGCGTCACACCGTTTACTAACGAAATATCATACCCCGCAGGAAATCGTACAATTGACAGAAAAACAAATACAGACGATGATTTACCCTGTCGGGTTCTATAAGACAAAGGCACGAAGGATTAAGGATATCTCCAAAACACTACTTGAGAAATATGACGGAAAAGTACCTGATGATTTTGATGCATTACTCACATTGAAAGGAGTCGGCAGAAAAACCGCGAACATCGTCATGGTCTATGGCCATAAGAAACACGGGTACCTCCCTATCGACACCCATTGTCATCGGATCCCGAACAGATTGGGATGGATAAAAACCAAGACGCCGGAAGAAACCGAACAAGCATTAATAAAAGTCCTTCCCCCGGAATATTGGGATGATTTCAATGATCTGTTTGTCCGATTCGGACAGACGATCTGCGTACCGATATCACCATTCTGCAACAAATGCCCTCTTCAGAAATATTGTAAAAAAGTCGGAGTCTTGACAAGCCGATGATGGCTCAGAATTTCTTGGCGTGGATAAATTTCTCTATTTCGGAGACCGTGATATGTTCGTTCGTCGTCATCAGATCAACGAGTTTATCTCTTTCAGCCCAATTCTGATAATATTTCTTTTGAACAGTGTTCAATTTAAAGATAATGCCTTTGCTCTCCGCAAGTTGTTTCAATTGATGTTCTGTCAATTCGTTTAAAAGCTCTTTCTTGATCGACATACGTATCCCATCCTACCATCCGGTAAACAAGAACAGACATTTATCTGTTTCGTTTCAGCCATCGTCTCGTCGTCTGTACGATGAACGTGAACCGATTAGTTTATTAATGGGAAACGCAATTCCAAACACACTAAGTGGAATGGGATGCTGGATGGAGAGAAAACAGTTATTTCTCCAGAGCTGTTAAAACCTCTTATTATAAGGTCGCTTCGGAGAAGTAGCGTGCGGAAGAAAATCGCAGATTACCTGTTTGAGATTAGTCCAAGCGGCAGTTACACCTCAGAGATCGCGTACAACGTCAAGACCACACCGACGAACGTGATCGGTGCGATCCGCGGGATGAATTCTCGTTATCGTGGTGATGAATCATTGATGAGCCTGAATTTGGTTGAGCAGATCGAGGGGGGCAAACATCGGGATATCAAGTTGTATCGAATCACTGATTTAGGCAAGGAAATCGTCGAAGGCCTACGAGACAACAAAAAACGATTCTAACTATCAACCTTTTTGTCCCTTTTTTCCAGCGAAACTGATAAAAAAAGGGGCTGCGTTATCCTCGTATTGGGAGTTGGATACTAAATGGTTGAAGTGAACATAAAAGAACTCCTCTCCACGTATGACACAAAAAACCTGACGGTCGCGACAGTCTGTTCGCATTCCAGCCTTCAGATTTTTCATGGTGCGAGAAAAGAAGGGTTTAAGACATTAGGCATCTCAGTTGGTGAAGTAAAGAAATTCTACGACGCGTTTCCACTTGGCAAACCAGATGAGTTTTTAACCGTTGACAACTACAAGGATATCGCGAAATATGCTGATGAGCTTCGGCAAAAAAACGTTATCGTCATACCCCATGGGTCGTTTGTCGAGTATCTCGGGCCGAAGAATTTTCTGAACCTTCAAGTACCCACGTTTGGGAACCGACATGTGCTCATGTGGGAATCCGACCGCGAGAAAGAACGCGTCTGGCTTGAAGGTGCTGGAATAACGATGCCAAAGGAGATTAAAGAACCCCGAAACATCGAAAAACCAGTGATCGTGAAATACCATGGCGCGAAAGGTGGGAAAGGATTCTTCATCGCAAAAACATTCGCAGAGTTCTCCAAACGGGTGAAACATGACAAACCCTATACGATCCAGGAGTTTGTGATGGGCACCAGGTACTATCTCCATTATTTCTACTCACCGATCCAGGATAATGCATATAAGCTGACAAAAGGAAGTCTTCAGTTGCTCTCCATGGACCGTCGAGATGAAACCACCATCGATGAGGTGCAACGCCTCGGTTCGATAGCAGAACTCGAAGAACTAGGGATTCATCCCACGTTCGTGGTCACCGGAAACATCCCGATTGTGATGCGAGAATCACTCCTGCCCCAGGTCTTCAAAATGGGGGAAGCGGTCGTGGAAAAATCACTTGAGCTGTTCGGCGGCATCATCGGCCCGTTCTGCCTTGAGACGGTCGTCACAGAGGATCTCGAGTTCAAAGTATTTGAGATATCAGCACGCATCGTCGCAGGAACAAACCCGTATATCTCTGGTTCTGCGTATTCTGACCTGATCGAACCTGATCTTTCCACAGGCAGACGGATCGCACAAGAAATACACTATGCTATCAAACAGAACCAACTTGAAGAGATCCTCAGCTGAGGCCATGGCATGTTAACCCTGGTGCTTGCAGAGGCTGAAGTAGAGCGAATGCCTGCGGAACTGTGCAATCATCCAGCGGTGATCGGCCACGCAAGACAACGAGGGAAACATCCAAGACAGATACTTCTGGATTCGAACTACCATCATGCTGCGATGGCGCATCTACCTGAGGGGAGACGACGGGGACGCCCTGATATCACCCATCTTTTTTTACTAACCGCTCTCGAATCCATCGCGAATAAACAAGGCCAGCTAAACATTCGTATTCACACAAGACACGATCAGATGATCACCGTGAATCCCAAGACACGGATCATGCGGAACTACGAACGGTTCCTTGGACTCCTCGAACAACTCTTCGAGACACACGTCGTCCCTGATACAAAACAACCACTCCTTTCGTTAACGGAGAATGTTACCTTAAAGCAAGTCATTGAACAACAACACGCAGACCTTGTTATCGTACTATCCAAAGACGGTACATTAGTGGCGCTCCCACAATATCTTAAAAAAGTAAACAAGCAGAAAAAGGATCATCTTCTCTGTGTCATCGGTGGATTTCCCTCCGGTCAGCTCCATGCGGATCTCAGTGCTATCGCCACCGACGTGATTTCCCTCTACTCCGAGCTGCTTCCAGCGTGGACCGTGGCAAGTGAGCTTCTAGTCAATTATGGGAACATGTGTCGGTAAAGCGTCACCATGATGCCAATCTGCGCCCACATCCTGTTCTCTGCTTCATCGAAAATCACTGATTGCGACCCATACGCGACATCTTTGGTCACCTCATAACCGTAATATGCAGGGAGACAGTGAAGAAAGATCGCATCTGGTTTTGCTGTACACATCATGGCCGTATCAATCGTATATCCTTTGAAATCCTTGATCCGTTTTTCTTTTTCCGCCTCGTCGCCCATTGAGACCCAGGTGTCGGTTGCAATGACATCAGCACCGGAGGTTGCGTTCTGTAATTTATCGGTCACCTCGACAGTCACTCCGAATTTTTTTGCTTCTTCTCTGAAGTATTTCTCCGGCCAGTATTGTTTTGGTGCGACGATTCTGATGTTCATCCCAACGATCCCGCATCCGAGTAAATAGGAATGCGCCATGTTGTTGTTCCCGTCGCCGAGGTACACAAACTGTAATCCTTTCAGTTTCCCTTTGTGTTCTTGAATGGTCATCAGGTCCGTGATCACCTGGCAGGGGTGTTCTTTGTTATCGAGCCCGTTGATGACCGGTATAGTCGCATGAGTCGCGAGTTCCTTCATCGAGTCATTGCTCTTCGCACGATACATGATCATGTCGACATAGCGGGACAGTACTTGCGCGGTATCCTGAATGCTTTCTCCCCTCCCGAGTTGGATGTCATTACTGGAAAGGAAGATCGCATGACCACCAAGGAGCGTCATCCCTGTCTCAAAAGAAACCCGTGTCCGTGTGCTGGGTTTCTCAAAGATCATCCCAAGGGTTTTCCTTTTCAAATATTCGATGCGTTTTCCTTTCTTTGATTGTTGTTTGAGTTTTATGCTGAGTTTTATGATGTCGTTAAGGTCATCTTTCACATCCAGCATGGAGATAAGATCTCGCTTCATCGAACAAGGGAATTGGTTTTCCTTCTTTAAACATATCGGGTGGAAAGAAAGGCATTTATCCCTTGAAAAGATGTGGTACGTTCATGGGTGTCGACCTCGGAGATTTATTCACCAAGGAACCATGCGCGTTTGAGGATTTCAAAGACCGTGTCGTTGCGCTCGATGGATACAATATCCTCCATCAGTTTCTCTCCAGTATCCGGCAGCGTGATGGGACTCCTCTGAAAGATTCACAGGGGAGAATCACGTCGCATTTATCTGGTCTGTTGTATCGCACCTCAAACATGGTGGCAGCCAAGATCCGCCCGGTGTACGTGTTCGATGGAGTTCCCCATCCGTTCAAAGCGCGGACCATCCAGCAACGACGTGAACGCAAAGAACAAGCGGAACGGGAATGGAAAGAAGCCCTTGAAAAAGGAGACCTGGAAAAAGCTAAATCAAAAGCACAGCAGACCTCGCGGGTGACCGCTGAGATCATTGAGCAGAGTAAACAGCTGCTTGACGCGCTCGGAATCCCTTATATCCAGGCGCCTTCTGAGGGGGAATCGCAGGCGAGCTACATGGTTCGAAAAGGGGATGCATTCGCGGTAGGGTCGCAGGATTTTGACTGTCTTTTATTTGGAGCACCTGTGTTAGTAAGAAACCTGACATCCTCAGAAAAACGGAAACTCCCAAACAAACAAGCCTATACCGCGGTTCACCCAGAGCGGATCCGTCTTGAACCTGGTCTACAAAAACTGGGGATCTCCCGAGAACAACTCGTAGATATCGCCATCCTCATCGGGACTGATTTTAATGACGGCATTAAAGGATACGGCCCGAAAAAAAGCCTCAAACTCCTTAAGGAAAAAGGGACCATAGAGAACGCCTTCGGTAGCATTCCAGAGGTTGAAAGGAATTTTACCTATGATGAAATCGCTATCGTCAGAAAAATATTTCTCGAGCCGACCATAACAAGGGAGTATTCGCTCCAGTGGTCGAAGCCTGATTCCTCAGCGGTTATTCGCCTGCTCTGTGACGATCATCAGTTTTCCAGGGACCGTGTCGAACCGATTCTTGAAAATTTTTCGTCGATAAATCAGCTCACCAAACAAAAAAACCTCTTTGATTTTTAAGAAAGCGATAAGATTTTTTTTGTTTTGTCCTTAAAAAAGTTCTCTTTCTTCATCTTATATGTAATAAAAATCTTTGATTTTCTTTGCGGAATTTTAAAAAATCCATAGG
>DATMXJ010000100.1:0-9893 GCA_035561675.1 Thermoplasmatota archaeon | reverse complement strand
TAGATATCCAAGATCTTTATATAAGTTTGTATAATCATTATTATAATATTATTAATAGAATATATAATTATTTTTTATGTCTTACGACGCATCATCATAAAGAGGAAGGCGAACAACGGGTAGGACGGGACTCCTACAACGATTTGTATTTGTGTATAAGATATTATTATAGCAAAAAAAAGGAGAAAAGCAAAATGATGAAAAAAACCAAAAACACGTATAAGGCAGTTGTAGCATTTGCCGTCGCAATGGCTTTTGTGATGCCGGGTGCGGCGGTAGGTTCTTACTTGGAAAACACAATGAATCAGGATAGCACGAGTTTGAGTGTCGACGATGCCATCATCGATCTGCAATCATTTGAAAAGGATGCCATATCGAGGAACACTAAATCAGCAGATGTTCCCTATAGTACTGCGATAACAATCCCTGAGGATCCAACTAGTGATGAGCAGGATTATTGGGTATCCCCTGAGCAAGCACGAGCATCTCGAAACATAGTGCTACGTGAATATGGCATTAGTGAAGAAAAAATATTGACAATGACTGATGAAGAAGCAATGAATCTACGAAATTCACTGACAACAACTCAAGAACGTACTGGTGGCATGATTATGGGAACCTTGGACCCCGTGGATTGGTGGCCAGAAGAAAACCATGACGCGGCAAACACAGCATATACCACTGCGACCGCACCAGATCTCTATAACGCTACGCTGTTATGGAAAAAGAATCTGGGGGGTAGGACTGAGGGATCAACTCCCGTAGTTGATGGTAAAATCATCACAGCTAGTAAGGATAAACCACCAATATATTGTTTAAATGCTAGTACAGGAGAAGAAATATGGAATTACTCAGCAGCATTATCTAGTTCTCCTGCGATTGTTGGTGGCAGGGTCTATGCTACTGTTGGGAGTAGGATAGTTTGTTTAAATTTTAGTACAGGTGCTCTCATATGGATGAATTCGGAAAGTCACGGATGGACACCACCTGCAGTTGTCGGTAATAGAATCTATTATGGTGGATATAACAATAACTATGCAGATACATTCTATTGTATAAGAACTACTGATGGGACTGAGATATGGAATGTAACGCTTAGTGATGTTCAATATAGTAATACTATGAATTATGGGTCTCCAGCGATTGCCAACGACAAAGTCTATTTTGGTACTGGGCGAATAGGTCTGGGTCCCCATAAACTCTATTGTTACGATATTAACGGAAACCATATATGGAATGTAACCACACCCGGTGAAGCAGCAGATACTAGCCCAACGGTAGTTAATGGTAAGGTCTATATTAGTAACGGTGATTTGTCTGGAAGTCATACCTTATGTTACAACGCGACTACAGGTAATTTAGTATGGAGTCACTCAGCTGAAGACGCCTTTGGTTATAGAGGAGTAGCAGTTGCCAATGGTTTAGTATATGCAAAAGAGTTGCTTACACTTTACTGTTTGTATGCCGAAAATGGAACTGAAAAATGGAGCTATAATTATCAAGAATATGGTGGCTGCAATGGAGCTGGCCCTAGTGTTACCGCAGATGGTAAGGTATATGTACAAAAAGATTCTTATCCGGTAGGTACTCCTAATCTAATATGTTTAGATGCGAATACAGGAGCGTATCTCGGTGGATTTCTTGCGGATATTGGGGAGATCCGTGGTACTCCTGTGGTTGCGAATGGGAAAATATATATCCAAGGAAGGGACAACAACCATATCTATTGTCTCGGAGAAGTCGATCATGACATTATCCCTCTGAATATCGATAGTCCGGTAAGTGGTCCTGAACCAGGAACTTTCACACCTGAAGTCACTATACGAAATCAGGGGCGAAGTAATGAGACAGATGTGCCCGTGACAATGAAAATCACTAATATCTATCGTTATTTATACGAAGATTTCGATAGCGTTATCTGGCCACCTGCAGGATGGACTGAAGAACAACCGAACGAATGGCGAAAATCTCAATCAAATAATGCAGGTGGGCAGCCTCCAGAGGAATTCCTCCTGCCCATTATATATTTAATCGGAACCACTGCATGGATACAATCTCCCGCAAGAAATACCTCAGCGGCGACAGAACTCACCCTGGAGTTCAAGTGTAAACTTCAAGGATTTGTTCCCAATCAAGCATCTGCATACGTGTATGTCCGTGCTAATGCGTCTCAACCCTGGACGAATGTCGCACCATGGCCGAATCCACTCAACGGGAACACCTATGGCGCTGCTATGTTCCAAATAAATATTACTCCGTATATTGGAACGGGCACACAGGTTCGCTTTGAATATACCGGAGCCAAACAAGGTTCAACTGGATGGTATATTGATGATGTATCGATTATGACTCCTGGGGAGACACCAGAATACAATGAAACTGTAAACGTTGATATTTTATCGAAAGAGACAATGACCACAACCTTCCCTGAATGGACGCCCACAAGTTTGTATTATATCGTCGATGTAGACACTGATTTACAAACTGATGAGGTCACCTGGAATGATATGATAACAGAAGTCGTCACATTCCACTACTATGATGATCTTGCTGTGCTCGGTATTAACGCCCCTTTAAGCGGCCCTGCATCTGTGATCACACCAGAAGTCCAAGTAGGTAACTTCGGAAGCTTCAACATGACCAATCAATCTGTAAATCTGAAAATCGGGGAACCACAACCCACGTTTTTAGAGGAAGATTTCTCAAACTTACCGTTCCCGCCAACAGGATGGACTGTCGAAGAACCAAATGAGTGGCAACAAAATCCATCTAATAGCGCCGGTGGAAAGGCACCAGAAGCCAGGTTATCTAGTAGCGTTACTGGCAACTATGCATCCCTTCAATCACCCCCAGTGGATACAACTGCCGTCTCAGAACTCACGTTGAAATTCAAGAGTTACATCTACAACAAATATGGCGGATATAATTGCTCCATTTGGGTGAGAAAAGATACCATGCACCTTTGGGTTGAAGTCACACCATGGTCCAATCCTATCGCGGGCAATGTCCCGCCTACTGCATATAACATTGACATTACCCCCTATATTGGAACCGGTACTCAAGTACGATTCGAATTCGACGGAAATGCGAGTTGCCTCAGATATTGGTACCTGGATGATGTCGTCATCCTGAAAGTAATCCCTCTGGAGTACGATGAAACAGTACTCATAAACATCACCGCTGACAATGTCATGACCGTGGTATTTCCTGATTGGATGCCAGAGTATTTCAATTACGACTATTCTGGTTCCATCGACTATGAAGTGACAGCCTATACCTCGGTTGCGGGTGATGAATTCCCCGAGAACGATCAAGTTGTTAATTTGATCACTTTAGACTTCCTCCACGATGCAGCTGTGAAAAACATAGCAGAACCAGTTTGGGAGTACTTCCATAACGGATATGCTAATAATGGAGTAGGTCTTACCTCGGGTGGTACATATGAAGCAGCAATGAGGTTAACACCGAGCGAGCTGCAAAATTATGACGGTGGTAAAATCAACGCAGTCAAGTTCTACCATCATGAGACAGGTTCACACTCTGGTCAAATAAAGATATATGCTGAGGGAACATCTGGTTCGGCTGGTTCACTAATCACCTCTGAGCCATACACTGTAACTGGAAAAGGATGGTATGAGGTGACATTATCTAGTCCCGTTACCATTAATGCAGAAGAAGACCTCTGGGTATCCGTCGAAATAACACATTCCGCAGGCCAATATCCTATTGGTATTGATAACGGCCCCGCTGTAGATGGAAAGGGTGATTGGATTTATATCAATGGTGGTTGGGAAGAAATCCAATACGGTGGTTTAGATAAGAACTGGTGCATCGAATCCCAGCTCGAGAAAAATGTTGAATGGGAACCAGGAACATATCCCATTGACGCGGTTATCACTAATTACGGAACCTACGACGAAAGCAACTTCAATGTCAACGCCAAAATATGGTTAATTCTCGATAAGGACTGGATTTTATACTACGAAAGTAATCATATGGTCACTACAATCATGCAACCTGGTGACGAACTCAATGTCGTGTTTAATGATGTTGTCTTCGGCAGTGATGATATTGGTGACTACCGACTTGAGATCACTACCGAATTACCTGGGGATGATGACAACACCAATGACCAATGTGTACTCCTCTTCAAAGTGGTACTTATTGATCATCTGCCCCCTGAGACGACCCATGAGTTCAGCGGAACAATAGGTGATAACAACTGGTATATCAGCGATGTTACCCTAGTGCTCACTGCATCAGATCCAACACCACCCTACAAACGATTCAACAGCGGTAAAGGACCATCTGGTGTCAACCACACGTATTACAAGATCGATAGTGGAGCGTGGACCGAGTATACAACACCAGTCATTGTATCAACAGACGGTCAACACCAAGTATCGTACTACTCCGTCGACATGGCGGGGAACACAGAACCGACAAAAGGTCCGTTCAACTTCAAAATGGACAAAACCTCACCACAATTCACTGGCTACACATTCACGCCCCTTAATCTGTTGAAAAACAAATGGTTATGCGTGGCGGATGTCACCGATGCAACTAGTGGAGTCGTCCGGGTAGAGTTCTATGTTGATGACGCCTTGGTCGGGAATGTCACTACAACACCCTACGAGTTCGAGTTTGACGGTAATCCCACCAACAAGTCCCAAGCACTCGCCTACGACGCCGCAGGCAACTCAGCACTCAGTCCTATCGCGCAATACGTCGAATTGGACTACCAGGTAAAGAGCGATCCAACCATGCAGTTCCTCCCAGGAGTGACTCTAAGGACAACCGCACAACGGAGTGAATAATATTTCACTCCCCCTCTCTTCTTTTTTTAAGATAAATATAGATAGAAATGTATTAAAAAAGGTGAAAACAATGATGAAAAAAAAGTCAATAAAAATAACGATGGTTATTGTATATATTCTTATTTCTTCTATGATTATAAATGTAATAGCATCATCGAACCTTCTTACACCTATACCAGATACAATAAAAATTGAAAGAGAAATTTCTGAAGAAATATATACCTATGTACCTAATGATACCTTCCGAATGGCACAAAGTGATATAATATCACCACGAAATGCAAATGAAGAAGTACTTCGCTATCATACTGGTACTATCGATAGCGCCTTTGGAGGTAGTGGTGGAGGAACATTGGAGTACGCTATTCGTTTCACCCCTACAGAACTGGTTCAGTGGAGTGGATGGAGCATACAAGCAGTTGATTTTTACCATTGGGAACCTGATGAAAATTTTGGTGAAATTAAAATATACGATGAAGGAACGTCAACCACTCCAGGTACCTTAATCTCATCAGAACCATACACATTAAATGAAGTGGGATGGAAACGGATAAACCTGACTAACCCTGTGTTACTTAATACATCCAGAGATATATGGGTGTCCACCGAGATAACATTCCAACCAGGATATCCAATGGGTTTGGATGATACCTTTCATGTCGCTGGTAAAAGTGCTTGGTATAAACCCCCAGGCGGACTGTTTACTGATGTGGGCAATTATTATAGTTGGTCGCTAGAAGCAGTAATCGTTCAAACATTTCAATGGGATCACGATATCAGCATATTAAATATTAACACGCCTGAAAGTGGTACGGGACATATAGTTACACCAGAGATTACCATACGAAACAGGGGATTAACCGATGAGTATGCAGTGCCGATTAATCTAAAGGTGAGTTACTGGAACACATCACTGAATAATTGGGTCATTGAATATAACCAGACGTTGGATATTGATATCAATTCTAATCAAACCAATGATGTGGTATTTCCTGATTGGACACCCTTGGTTTTGGGTACAGAAAACGTTGATGTTGATTATTTGGTTCAAGCATCTGTTCAAATAACAAACGATATGGATCCAAACAATGATTATCTGTCAAAGGAAGTATCGCTGCATTTTGATTATCTTCATAATCTTGGGGTAAATGAAATAGTATCACCAAATAGTGGAAGACCAGCAGTTATTTCTCCTGAGTTGATTATGGAGAACTATGGGCAAAACGATGAAACGGATGTCAATGTGAGTTTCACTATTCAACGATTAAGCAACATCACAACAATACTCCTTGAAGAAGATTTTGAAAATGGTATCCCGAGTACCTGGACTGTAACTGATGGGTATAATGATGGTGCAACTTGGAGGGATGATAATCCTTGGGGTCGAATTCCTCCACCGGGTAGTAACTGCGATGGAACCTTTGTTATTTGTGATGAACTCTATGAAGAAACACCGATGAATGAGTACCTCGCCTCACCGGTGTTTTCCTGTGTCGGCGAAACAACGATTTTATTCGATTTTGGTAGTTATTTCAGGAGCATACCACAATATGATCAATATGGAGAGGTAGATGCATTTAATGGAACTACATGGACAACCGTCTATTATGTAACCGATACTTCTGCATTTGCACAAAAATACATTGATCTATCCCCACTTTTGGCAGGTGTACCAATCGCGCAAATACGATTTCATTTTTTTTCCAATGACTGGGCGTATTTCTGGATGGTCGATAACATAAAAATTTACGGAGCTACATTTGTCACGGAATACCAGGAATCTCATTATCTCGATATTGAATCAGCAGAAATAATATCTGTGACCTTCTCAGATTGGACACCCTGGACACCTCCTACCTTTTCCACAAAAGTTGAGTATAAGATCACTGGGGGAACGCAGTTAGATCAAGGAGTGCTTGATGGCGACCCAATAGATAATAATCTCGTTAAATGGATTACAGTGGAGCATATTCATGATGTCGGTGTTGAACGTATCACTAAGCCCTCAAGATCACCCATTGAATGGTTATATTACCATTATGGATACGCTAATAATGGAGTAGGTCTTACTTCAGGCGGTACTTATGAAGCAGCAATGAGGCTAACACCAGAAGAACTTGGAGAATATAATAACAGAAAGATCGATATCGTAAAATTTTATCATCATGAAGCAGGTACACATGTTGGTAATATCAAAATATATACAGAAGGTACATCTGAGTCTCCTGGTCCACTCATCACCTCTGAGCCATACACTGTAACTGGAAAAGGATGGTATGAGGTTATACTATCTAGCCCCGTTACCATTAATGCAGAGGAGGACCTCTGGGTATCCGTCGAGATAACACATTCCGCAGGCCAATATCCGATCGGTATTGATAGTGGCCCAGCTGTTCTTGGAAAAGGTGATTGGATCTATATAAATGGCGGTTGGGAAGAGATATCAGGGGCTGGTCTCAATAGTAACTGGTGTATCGAAGCCCATCTCAAAGATCATATCGAATGGTTACCTGGTACTTATCCTGTGGAAGCCATTGTTGCTAACTACGGTACCTACAATGAAATTACCTTTAACGTCAACGCATCAATTTATAAGGAAACCGAAAGAGGTGATGAGTTGTTCTATCACAATGATTCGATCTTCACGCAAACTCTCGAACCGGGTGATAATGCGACCGTTCAGTTTGCTGATGTGACTTTTACTGACTCTGATGAAGGAACATATTGGCTAGAAATTACCTCGGAACTCCCAAGTGATGACAACACAGGTAACAATCAAGAGGAAATGGAGTTTATAATCAGCGTCCCTGACACCATGCCCCCTGAGACATCCCATGAGTTCAGCGGAACAATAGGTGATAACAACTGGTATATCAGCGATGTTACCCTATTACTCACTGCGACAGATCCAACACCACCCTACAAACGATTCAACAGCGGTAAAGGACCGTCTGGTGTCAACCACACGTATTACAAGATCGACGCTGGTGCTTGGCTCGAGTACACAACACCTGTCGTTGTTTCAGTAGACGGTCAACACCAAGTATCGTACTACTCGATCGACATGGTGGGGAATACAGAACCGACTCAAGGTCCATTCAGCTTCAAGATGGACAAAACCTCACCACAATTCACTGGCTACACATTCACGCCCCTTAATCTGTTGAAAAACAAATGGTTATGTGTGGCGGATGTCACCGATGCAACCAGCGGAGTCGTCCGGGTAGAGTTCTATGTTGATGACGCCTTAGTCGGGAGTGTCACTACAGCGCCCTACGAGTTCGAGTTTGACGGCAATCCCACCAACAATTCCAAAGCGCTCGCCTACGATGCCGCAGGCAACTCAGCACTCAGCCCCATCGCGCAATACATAGAATATGACTACCAGGCACAGAGCTATCCAACCATACAGCTCCTTCAAGAAGTGAATCTAAGGACAACCACACAACGGAGTGAATAATCCTTCACTCCCTCTCTCTTTTTTTGTTTTCATGCAGCTTCATTTATCCTAAGTTCTGTAATATTAAGCCCATTTTGATTAAATCGTTTGAAACGATACTTCAAGATATCAAATCATTGCTCAACTAGATTTCTTAACCTGATCGTGACTTGCTCCCCACTTCATCTGCTTCCGTTCAAGAGCAGATCTACATCAGAATCCGCTACTGATTAGAATCCTGTTTATTATAAGGCTTGTTGCAAAATGGTAATAGCATCCTATTCACTTGGTTCACCGATAACAATACACATGGGGTTATATTTTCCTAAAAGATTTCGAGCACCTGATGAATTTCCTTCTTCATCAACTGCACCAATAACCACGATTCTTTTCATTGCGTTATGAATGAAATTCTGAGCAGCACAAATCATTGTTGCTAATGAACTTTTCGCATCTACGCTTCCCCGCCCATATGTGTAGGGACATGAGATATGTCACCCCTCGGATTTTATGACAAGAACATCCTCTAATTTAAGGCTTTTGACAAGGCTGTTATACCATTCGATATCTCGTTGTCCTGAATATCTTTCTTCAGGATATGAGGAGATTGTTGAATGGTATTTCCCGTTGTTATACCAAGGGACGTAGATGTCGATATACAGATCGATCTCATGGATGTCCTGTGAGGTGCCAAGTTTGTGGCGGAGGAATCGTTTCAATCCTTTCTGGAATGCGCTGAGTTTTCCCATGGTCTGAGGATGGTGAATGCTCGTCCAAATATGTTTTTCGTTGATATAGTGTTCACAGTATTCACGGATGACCTTGTTCCTCCTGCTGAACTGTGATCCGTTATCGGTCAGTAGGTTGTCGTACTTGATTTTCAGGAGTGTTTTCATGCCGTTAATGACGGTGGCGTCTCGTTGGTCTTTCAGACGGATTGCCCATCCTCGACGGGAGTAATCATCTTCCATGGTTAAGAGTGGGATGCCGTTAAACAGGGTGAGATCGGATTGAACGAGTCGGTTGGGATGGCCCCATTCGAACCGTTTCCATTCGGTTTTTGCACGTTTCTCAGATTCGATGATACCTCGTCGGACCAGGATCCTGGAGATCGTGCGAGGGTGCACCCATTCATGTCTCCCCTGGTTCTCTAGACTGATGTTCACAATCAGCGAGAGATGAGCGGAGCCGAATCCTGTTTTTTCCCGTACTTTAATGACAAGCTCCTCCAGCCATGGTTCTGTGTGGTTCGGGCTTTGATGTGTTCGTGTCGAACTGTTCCGTAAACCAGATAACCCTTCATCTCGGTACTTTTTTAAAAGGCGGTTGAAGTGGTGTATGTTGAGACCTAGATCATGAGCCATCTTGTCTCGGATGATGTTGCTTTTGGAGAACGAGGCATTTGAGACCGCAGGGTATCGTTGCTTTACGTATTCTGGTTCCTTTTTCAGGAGGTGTACGTGATCTTTTGTGAGGTAGAGTTTGCCATCGTAAATGTACATATGTCCAGCCCCTTGTTGCTTAAGGGTATCACCAGAAGGGACATATGTCCTGTCCTAACACATTTTTCACCAATTTAATATTGGTAAAAAGTATATATATAAGCTTTGCACACAAATAGGGGGATTTATGTGCAG
>DATMXJ010000099.1:0-5916 GCA_035561675.1 Thermoplasmatota archaeon | reverse complement strand
CTATACTAATAGTACATAAGATATAATGCATTTTTCAATTGAGGAGTTTCAACATTCATTTATTTTTCACATTGGTGCGATGTTGGAAATTTACCAATAATTATAAATAGGGGGCTGTGTATAATATTATTGCTGATACGTTGCTTGCTATCATCATTCATAGCAACCGTTCAGAAAAAAATGGAGACGTTGAAAAATGGGAGAAAAAACACAAAAGAAAATGAAAATACTTGTAACAGTTCTTATTATAGGTGTGGTCGGAATGGTGAGCCTTTCTGGATGCACCACCACGCAAAAGGAAAATACGATAAAAGTATCTGGAGCATACTCTCTTTATCCTATGATGGTGATATGGGCACAAGAATATCACACACTCCATCCAGATATAAATATTGATGTTTCATCAGGTGGAGCAGGAAAAGGGATGGCAGACGCCCTCGCAGGTTCCGTAAACCTTGGAATGGTTTCAAGAGATGTTACCACTGCTGAATCAGACCAAGGCATCATTGCAGTCGCTGTCGTTGAAGATGCTGTCCTTGCAACAATAAACACTGACAACCCTGTGTTAGACATAATATTAGAAAAAGGTTTAACAAAACAACAATTACGAGAAATTTTTATCAATTATACCATACCGACGTGGGGACAATTGATCGGGGATTCGAACAATACCGATCCTATTAAGGTCTATTCAAGATCTGATCCCTGTGGCGCTGCAGAAGCCTGGGTAAAATACCTTGGTGACTATACACAAGATGATATTCCGACAATCGAACAAATCACAAAAGTAAAAGGCGATGACTCGATGTCAAAATCTATTGCAAGTGACCCTCTTGGAATCGGATACAGCAATGTGAACTATATCTATTCAAACTCAACGAAAGCACCCAAAGAAGGAATAGCGGTCGTTCCTCTCGACCTCAATGAGAACGGTACAATTGACCCTGAAGAGAATTTTTACGAAAGCAGGGATGACATCGTCAATGCAGAGATAAATAACACGTTACCCTCCCCACCATCACGGTTGGTGTATCTGGTCACCTTGAATAGCTTCACAGGAATCACCAAAGATTTCGTCAGATGGATCTTAACCGACGGACAGCAATACACCTTCGATAACGGATATGGTGCCGTCCCAAATGATATTCTCGATGACCAATTGCAGATACTCGAAGGCTAAACAAGGAGGATAAAACCAAATCACTGTTCCTCCCTGGAAATCATAAACCAATACAGGATGAATATGCCTCCCAGTCCTAAAAGCAGTGTATTAAAAAATAAATTAGCACTAGTCGGCATATTATCCCTTTTTGTTTCATTTATTTTTTTATTTCTTCTCAACAATTTCATCCTTTTTGCATTATTTCTCATAATCTTCATTATTCTATTGATATATAATTTCATTAAGATTACCAGAAAACTCTATGACACCTTAGGAACCCGACTGATGCTTATCGTCACAGCATCCGTCATTTTTTTATTTTTCCTCCTCGTAGCAGTCCTCATAAACGGTTCTCTAAATATACTCGCAGAGGAATCCCTTTCCAGCCTCCTCTTATCCTCAACATGGAAACCGTTCTCCGGTGAATTTGGTCTTTTTGCTGTGATCATAGACACCCTCATCGTCACCGCAATCTCCATGTTCATCGCAGTACCAATTTCTTTACTTAGCGCAATTTATATCGCTGAATACGCTCCAAAAAAATTTAGGAATATCGTCAGACCATTCATTGATGTACTCGCCGGTGTACCATCTGTTGTTTTTGGGCTCTGCGCCCTCCTTGTGTTCGTTCCCTTAATACGAGATGATGTTGCACCTTTTTTTGGCAGCAATATCAGCTCTGGATTCAGTTTGTTCACTGCATCGTTGATTTTATCAATTATGGTCTTCCCTATAATAATATCACTATGCCTCGAATCGTTCAATTCTGTGCCTGTCGCTTTGAAAGAAGCATCACTTTCTTTGGGAGCCACGAAATGGGAGACCATAAAAAAGGTCATCTTTCGTGCCTCTGGTCCCGGGGTGCTTGCTGCGATATTCCTCGGTTTTGGCAGAGCATTTGGTGAGACAATCGCGGTCAGCATGGTAATCGGAAACCAAGAACTCATCCCAAAATCTCTCTTTGGACCTGGTCAGACACTTGCTTCACTCATCGCTTCGAACTATACTGAGGTAAGCTCCATACCGATTCTTGCTTCAGCGCTCATCTTCGTCGCCTTAATACTTTTTGTTGTCGTGCTCATTTTCAATATTCTCGGATATCTGGTCCTGCGAAGAGCAAGTAAGAGGTGGAAGTATTGAATAGACGAAACATCGAAGAGAAAATATTTCTTGGACTAATGCTCGCTTCTGTATTCATTGTCATGGGCAGTCTTGTACTAATTGTTTCCGTTATTGTGCTGAATGGAGCCCCATCGCTTTCTATTGAAATACTCACCCAGACCTCCGAGGGAGGGTTTTACCTTGGAGCCGGTGGTGGGTTTCTCAATGCTATCGTTGGATCTTTACTCCTCGCATTGCCTGCCACGGGACTAGCCTTTTTAATAAGCATCGCAATTGCCTTGTATCTTCAAAAAGATTTTTTGAACCCCAAGGTGGCAAACTTTATTCGCATATGCCTTGATATTCTCTGGGGAGTCCCTTCAGTCGTGTATGGTGTGTTTTGCTTAACCATCATGATTGCGATTGGGATGACCGGAGGCTCGCTTTTCTTTGGGATAATCGCCCTCACATTGCTTGAAATCCCCATTATCACTCGAAGCATCGATGAATCCATAAAGATGGTTCCGATCGGATTGAAAGAAAGTGCCTATTCCCTGGGATCTTCAAAATTTGAGACGGCAATGAAGGTGGTTCGGCGTCAAGCGATGCCCGGGGTCATTGCTGGCGTTCTCCTTGGGTTCGGGAGGGGGATTGGTGATGCTGCATCGATATTACTCACTGTGGGTGACTCGAATTATTTTCCCTCCTCGATCTCCGATCAGACAGCGGCGTTACCAACGATGATCCTCAATCTCGTCAGTATGCCAGACCAAGTCGTTCAAAACAAAGCATATGCAGTAGCCTTTGTTTTACTCATGATCGTGTTATTGATTAGTATCATAACGAGATACCTAACAAAAAAATCATCGAAACATATCATAAAATAAAAAGAGGAATCATGAATGAATAAGTCCAATAGTATTCAGATAGAGACCAAGGCCCTGAATGTCACCATACATAGTAATCCTGTGTTAAAGAATATTGACATTCAGATACCGGCCAAGCAACTCACTGCTATCATCGGTCCATCCGGATGTGGGAAAACCACCTTGTTGAAATCATTTAACAGGTTGCTGGAAATTCAAGATGGTGTAACAATACACGGTGAAATTGTCGTCGATGGGATTAACATCATGTCAAGCGGGCTGAATGTCCCAGATATCAGGAAAAAAATGGGTCTGATCTCACAGAAACCCTATCCATTACCGATGTCGATATTCGAAAATGTCGCCTATGGATTACGCATTCACCATGATAAAAGTGCAAAGGAACTCGCAGAAGCAGTACAAAATTGTTTACAGGAAGTCGGTCTCTGGAATGAAGTTAAAGACCGGTTGCATGATCCTGCCTCACGATTATCGGTCGGACAGCAACAACGATTATGTCTCGCCCGAGCCATCGCAGTACAACCAGAAGTTATCTTATGTGATGAACCAACCTCTGCCCTTGACCCGATCGCAGCCCAACAAATTGAAAAACTCCTGTTGAAATTAAAGAAAGACTTCACGGTTATCCTTGTCACCCATACCTTGCGTCAAGCAAAACGAGTGGCTGATTACGTCATCTTCCTGTATTTCGGCAAGGTCATCGAACAAGGACCTGCTGCTGAATTTTTCAACAATCCAAAAAACCCTGAGACAAAAGCCTATTTAGCTGGAGAAATAAGTTAGCTATCCTACCATTTGATAGAACGAAGAGAGTGAGATAAAATGAAAATTGATCTTGACACTGTGAAATGTATAAAAGAAACCGCGATAACCATCCGTGGTTCACGCAGGCGAATCACGGTTCCTTGCGAGGTAGTCGACATTCTTAAACTAAAAGATGGAGATAAACTCAAGTGGATTGTCCTGAATGATCGTACGATCACTCTTTCAAAAGTAAAATAAAAAAAAAGAATGGAACTATCGAATTGATTAGTTCACATCGACTTCTTTTCCAAATGCTTGTTTCGGTGTTATACCACTCGCGATGCCAGCAGCAACCGCTATCTTTATCGTATCACCGATGATGAATGGGATCAAACCCATGAGGAGCAACCCCCACAGGTCAACCGACGCTCCAGTCAAAGAAAGCCAGCCATACAGTTGAATCAATCCAAAGCCGAAAACGATTCCAAAATTCGCAAAGAGCATCAATGCGAACATCGTCCAATATTTCCGTGACCGGACATAGGTATCAACACAGTATCCAAGGAAAAACGCAGCAAGAACAAACCCGATAAGGTAACCACCGGTAGGTCCAGCAAGATAGGCAAATCCTCCGTTCATCCCTGCGAACCAGGGGACTCCTACCATACCTACACCAAGATAGATGCTCTGACTTATCCCACCCCACCATTTTCCAAGTACCACTGCACTCAGAACGACAGCAAACGTTTGCCCTGTCAGAGGAACAGGGGATCCCGGGATATAAAATCGCAACTGAGCCAACAAAGCCGTTATGCACGCAAAACTTACTGCGAGAATTACTTTATTATAGAGTTCAAGCTGGTAACGCCATTTAAAAAACGCATATCGAGCATTATTGTATTTATTCACATACATGTTTATTTCCATATAAATCAACCTCTCTGAGGAAGAAATTCAAGAGGTGTAACGGATACTGCTAAAAGAAGTTTTTGCCTCTTTTTTCTACATTCTTCAGAGAATAAAGGGAAGATACTAGGAGATTAAACCTCTACATAAATCACTCTTCAATAAGACCCGATCTCCCTAAATTCTTAAGAGAAACATAATTAAAGAATTCCTACTATACGACTGCCTATGTTTCAAGTGCCTCGAGGAACCAGAGATTTCACTCCCGATGAAATGCAGAAACGGCGTTATTTAGAACAGAACATGACTGCGACATTCACCTCATTTGGATATGGTGAAATCCAAACACCAACCTTCGAGAACTTGGAACTCTTCACCGCGAAATCCGGGGAATCCATCATCAACGAACTCTACGCGTTTACCGATAAAGGAGGACGCACATTAGCATTACGACCTGAGCTTACTGCCCCTGTAATCCGGTGTTACGTCGAACGATTACAGATGGAGCCAAAACCACTCAAACTCTTCTATTTTGGGAATTGCTACCGGTACGACCGACCGCAGAAGGGAAGATATCGGGAGTTCCAACAAGCAGGTTGCGAAATCATCGGAACAGATACCATTGAAGCAACGGCAGAACTCCTCGCCCTTGCCTATACATTACTAAAAAGCACAGGGTTAAAAAATATACGACTCAACATTGGGAACCTCACCATAATCAGTGCTATTTTCAAAAAATTACGTCTCCTCAAAGACGACCAAAAATTACTCTTACCATTGATTGATAAATCCCAATTCGATGATTTAAAAATAGCTCTCCGTGACTGCAACGTTTCCGAAGAGATGATAGACCAGCTCCTTGAAATCCTCCAAACATCGGATATCAATAAAATCCGTTCATTTATCTCTGACGATCCTGAGGCGACAAATGAACTTACTGCCATGGAGGCAATCCTTGATCTCCTTAAAAACGCGTTTCACATCGATGAATATATCATAAAATTAAGCATCGTACGAGGCCTTGACTACTACAAAGGATTAGTTTTTGAGATCGACGCTCCTGTCCTTGGGGCAGAAAAACAACTCTGCGGAGGAGGCTCCTATGATCTGGTCCCC
>DATMXJ010000098.1:0-10108 GCA_035561675.1 Thermoplasmatota archaeon | reverse complement strand
AATTATGGTGTGGTAGGAGATCACCCTGAATTAGTTGATATCAATTATGCGACCTCGACCCAATATGATTGGATGCATACGAATTCAATTGATTATAACGTAGATTTTGACCAAATTCTCATAAGTATCCATAATTTCAATGAAATCTGGGTCATCGACCACAGCACCACGACAGAGGAAGCAGCGGGTCATACTGGTGGAAATAGTGGAAAAGGCGGCGATCTTCTCTACCGCTGGGGAAATCCAATGACCTATGATGCAGGTACGACAAACGACAGGAAATTGTTCAGTCAACATGATGCGTCATGGATTGATGAAGGATGCCCTGGCGAAGGAGACATCCTTGTCTTTAACAACGGAGCGAACCGCCCTGGCAATCATTACTCCACAATTGATGAAATCACTACACCGGTTGACGAGAACGGCGAGTATTATCTAGAACCCGGATCATCATACGGACCAGCAGCGCAAACATGGATCTATACAGCGAATCCTCCCACGAGTTTTTATGCAAGCCATATCTCAGGCGCTTGGCGGCTCCCTAGTGGAAACACCCTTATCACGAATGGAGAATCAGGGTTGGTCTTTGAAGTCACCCCTGAAGGATCTACGGTGTGGCAATATAACACTGGAGGTCAGGTATTCAAAGTCGTCTATATTCCTCCATGGGAGCCTGAGCCACCAGAGAATGGGACAACCCCTGATTTAGACTGCTCTGGAAGTCTTTCATGGACGGATATCGATCCTGGTGCGACCGTTGTCGGAAGCTTTGATGTACGGAATATCGGGGATAGCAACTCCTTATTGAACTGGACGGTGAACACCTCATCAATTTCTTGGGGGACATGGTCCTTTAACCCTGAATCGGGGGTTCGATTAACCCCGGAGGATGGATCAGTAACAGTTCATGTCTCAGTCGTCGCACCTAATGAATCAGAGCAAACCTTCCAAGGATTCCTTCGAGTGGAAAATATCAATGACCCTACCGATTTTGATACGATCCCGGTGACTCTCACAACACCAGTGAAAATCGTTCCTCCGTGGATGACGTTCCTCCATCAGCTCCTGTCTTACTTTTTACATCACCATCCTATTTTGGAGACAGTCGTAAATAATTTCATATCCTAAGGAGCGCCTCCTTCAGAGAAAAAGGAGGTATGATGATATCCCAAAGCATGGATTTTTCTTTTATCATTCTCATCGGTACAACATCAATGCTGAATTTGTGATAGATTTGGGAAGAATGTTTATTAAGAAAACATGAATAATTGGTCCGACCTATGTTGAGACCATCATGGAGGTAGCAATATTTCCAACTCACCATCAGACGCTCGGGTAAGATATGTATTCCAGTCAGATGCTGATTTCGAAAGAAGTTATTCTCATGACATCCGAGTTCAACGCGTGACACACAAAAAAGATTTTAAGATATTTTATCAGGTTCCTTTTCAGGTCTATCATGACAATCCCTTTTGGGTTGCTCCTTTTTGGTATGAGGTGAATGGTTTTTTTAAGAAAAAGAATCCCTTCTGGTCCCATGCAGAATGCCAACTTTTCATCGCCAGGAAACAGGGGAAAATCATCGGTCGAATCGCTGCAATTATCGACAACGCATACTGCGAGGCGGTCGGAGAAAAAATAGGGTACTTTGGTTTTTTCGAATGCATCGAAGATTACGAATGCGCAGAAGTATTATTCCAAGTCGCTCAGGACTGGCTTGTGTCAAAAAAAATGAGGATAATGCGAGGTCCCATCGATGGCCGTATCGATATCGGATGCGGTTTTCTCCTTTTCGGCTTTGACTCACTGCCTAGTGTGCTTTCCACCTATTCACCAGCCTATTATCTATCCTTCGCAGAGAAATACGACCTGAAAAAATCACGTGATTTTTATCATTATTCTATCGATTTAACAAAACCATTACCAAAAGAGCTTGAAGATAAAGCGCGACAAAGCTTATCGTTCGGTATACAGGTCCGCTCGTTCCATCGACTCCGCACCGAAAAAGAGCTGAAATGGTGGAGTACCCTTTTTTTGGAAACATTCTCGGAGCACTGGGGGTTTGTCCCTGTCACACCAGAGGAGGTGAAAACCCGTTTTGGAGTCAAACAACTACGATGGTTTGTTGACCAAAAGTTGTTTTTAATCGCTGAATCGAACGGTTCGCCAGTCGCATATCTATGGTCTACACCAGAGTATAACCAGGTTTTTCATGACATGCATGGACGGCTCAACCCTTTTGAACTCCTTCGTTTTCTTATCACACAACGAAAAATCAATGCAGGGAAATTGCATTTTATTGGCATCAAAAAAGAATTCCGTCATCAAAACATTGGATCTTTGTTAAATTATGAAGCCTTGGTCGAGATGAAAAAACGAGGGTACGTTCGCGCAGAAGTCGGATGGATTGATGAACAGAATTCGATTGCTCATATGACGATTGCGCATACTGGTGCAACATTGTATAAGAAACACCGTGTTTTTGAAAAAGACCTCAGCTTATAAATCGCTGATAAAAAGAGTGACAAGAATGAAAACAAAAAACAAACAACATACACAGATGCATCATCCGACAACTCAGCACCCCCTGTTTGGGATCTCAACACGACAATGGGTCCAACTGGTGAAAAAAAACGGAGGTATTGACCATAAGTATCTCCATCGGGCACTCTTTATCACAATGACATCGGTTATCACCGCCCCGATACGAATGCTTTTTAAGATAAAATATGAGAAAAAAATCAATGATGTACCTCTCCTGGAGTCCCCTATCTTTATCATCGGACACTGGCGAAGCGGGACGACCTATCTCCATGAACTGTTAAGTAACGATCCGCGGTTCTGTTACACCACCCTCTGGAGTACTCTTTTGCCAGAGAGCGGTCTCATTCTGGAGCCGATGAAAAGATTCCTGGCTCGATTCCTCCCCTCCGAACGACCAATGGATGCCATAAAGGTAGAAATGGACGGACCATATGAGGATGAAGCTGCACTCGCGGTGTTATACCCCTGGTCGTTTTTCCATTGCCTCCATTTCCCCCGAAACGCAGAAGAACAATACTTGAAATCCATCCATTTCCAGGGACTCACCCCTCAAGAAAAAGACCAATGGAAAAAAACCTACCTGAAATTCATAAAAACGGTAATGTTTATGAATCCAGGAAAACGGTTCCTTTCGAAAAACCCTCCGAACACAGCACGTATTTCAACGTTGCTTGAACTGTTCCCAGAAGCAAAATTCATTCACATCTATCGGAGCCCCTATCTGGTGTATCTGTCGACAAAAAAAATGAGAATGAAGGTATTAGATAAACTCGCGTTACAAGAGGCTTCCGAGGAAGAAATAGAACAACAAGTCGTTTCAAACTACATTCGTCTGATGAAGAGTTTTTTCGAACAAAAAGAACAGATACAAACAGATAGATTTGTCGAGATAAAATACGAAGACCTTATCGTTGATCCAATGAAACACATACAATATATCTATGAGACGTTGAGGATCCCTGGTCTTGAGACAGCGATGCCTCACATGATGAAGTATCTGGAACGACAATCCGGATACAAAACCAACGTCTATTCAATCGATGAAAAAATAGTGAACCATGTCGACAAAAACTGGAAATTTACAATAGATCGTTGGAGGTATTCCCCACCGAAGTGAGACTCATGCCAGAACCCAAAAACCCTGAGAAAAACAAAAATCAACCAGGACGCGTCATACGCGTCGCCATCCTTGCAGAAGAACTGTTGGGATGGGGATCTGGGAAGCGAATGTTTCCCGAGATATTACAGAATTACTCCTGGACGACCCAGGGTAAATCCTTTTCAGTGACCACACGATTTATTTTCGATAACGATATTTTACAAGGACGTCTCACCACAAAAGAGTTCGATGTCTTACTTGTCCCAGGTGGAGGCGTAGGAGACGGTCAAGCAATTATGAAAGGATTTCACTACATAAAAAGTGTCAGCAAATGGAAAAAAAACATCGCAACCTTCATCCAAGATGGTGGAGGATATATCGGGATCTGTGGCGGAACAGCTCTGATAACCGATTTAAAGACAGCGGAGAAAAAACCACGGACGTTTCTAGAGAGACAATATAACAAAAGCGCTCTGGGAGTGACCTGTGTCTCATCCTATTACAAATCCCTAGCGTTCCCGTTGCTCTATCCTTTTCAAAAAAACCACCCGGAGAACATCGGTGCGACCGCGTATGTCTTTTCTTTTGCACCAGGAACAACAATCGACGGCGCTCGCATTCATTCCGGAGGCGCCCCAATAGATTTTCAGATTCGGAAAAATCATCCGATATTCTCAGATGTCAAACAAGATACTGAACGAATCCGCTGGTGGGGTGGACCAGCGTTGATAGTGCCACAACACCCTGAACGAGAAGTACATATCCTGGCACAATATCCGGCGCAGGATATTTCAGACAATACGAATCTACGGATCCATGCATGGAGATACACCGGAGGCATCCATGGTTTCTTTTCAGCGTTCTTCAAAGCAGCACGATACATAAAAAAACGAAATGATTCCTTAAAAAACCTGTTTTTATACACGTACTATCTGGCCGGGAACTGGGAGCTGACTGATAAGATCATCGATCTCGATTATTCCAACAAACCATGCATAACGGCAGAGATTTATCCAAATGAAAACAAAGGCAGAATCCTTCTCTGCGCCGCACATCCCGAATATATGATCTGGTGGAACGGTCATATCACAGAAAAAAAATCAGAGGATTTTACCTGTCTTGGGACTGGTCTGTACCAATGGGAGGATATCGCATCTTTAAGCAAGGATATGTCTGTTGAGGTAGCCCATTCCTGGTGGATGGTTCGAAGATTCGTAGCCTGGGCTGCGAAAGTACCTGACACCGATCTTCCACCTATCGAAAGACCAGTTTTGACAAAAGAACAATCATTTCTATCGAAAAAGAACCTTTGGGATGGAAGCCTTCAGAATCAGATGGACAACATCTAGATCATATACTGTGTACGAGGTTATTATTTTTAGGCAAATTTCGTAGAAACATCTTTCACTCGTTGTAAAAGAAACCTTAAAACAAACAGCAAGACTCGATTTGTTTTATGTTTTTCCAATCATATACGTCCAGTTTTATAGAGCCACACAACCAACAGAATGACAATAAAGATTATCACACTCACAGCAACGCTAAACCACGGGGATTCAAGCGGTGAAATTATTTCCACATATGGGGTCGCCGTACCTAAGATAGAATCGTACACATAATCCCAGTGACCGTCGCCATCAATATCGATCAACTGTTTCCCATCTTGTTCTCCAAGAACGGTTTTTTTGTTTGTCGTAGGATTATAAAAAGCATTGTAGATCCCATCGTGATTCGTATCAACGAGATAATACCAGATACCATTGATAGATACAGCGTGTAAATCATCTTGTGTGATTACCTCTCCTATGGATAGTTCTATGATATCAGAGATGTTATTCCGATTTGCATCTAAGTCAATCGTGACGAGTGTTGTATCAATTGCTTTGAGATCGTTTGAATCGTTTACAGTAAGGATGACCGTGAAAGCCCCTGCGGAATCGTATGCATGAACGGGAGCGACACCATAGCCATAGGTTCCATCCCCGAATACCCAGGTGTAGTTGACGATACTGGTGTTGATCGCATAGCTTCTCGAACCATCAAATAGTATCTCTTGATAGGTCAACCCGCGATATGGTCCTGCTGCATCTGCGACTGGTGCTTGATGTGGGGAAATACCTGTGTTTACGATTACTATTGTGGCATCGTTATCTGTGAGCCCTTCAACGTCTTGAACCTGGAGGTTTATGGTATAATTTCCAGATGTTGTGTAGATATGTGAGGTTTTTGATGAGGGAAGCCAGTCGGTATCCCAGGTTCCATCATTGGTCCAATCCCAGCGATATCCAACGACTTCGACATCATCGGAACTTCCAGCTGCATTTAAAGTGATAGTTTGATTGACATATCCTGTATAGGGTCCTCCTGCGTCAGCGGTTGGTGCCTCGTTCTCCGACGAGGGCGGAGGAAACCCTCCTCCACCAGATCCTTGTGTGGTGGCTTGTGCATTCGCATAATTAATCGACCATACTCTCAGAGTAGAATTCCAACTCCAAGCTTGGTAATAATATCGTGTGCTCATGCTCAGATTTGTGTTTGAATATGAAGAACCGGTATCATTATAGACATTTATTCCATCTGATATGTTCATCGGATAATTCCCTGTTTTCCGCTGAATTCTTGTGTAGTTCGCGTAGGTTCCTTTACTCCATGCGAGATTGATTTGATTATTGCTGATGGCTGTTGCTGTAAACCCTGTTGGGGCAAAAGGGCCAGTGATGTTTGAGGCGCTAGTGTTTGTCGTTGACCAAATACCACTAGAATCATTCCATGACCATGCTCTGAAATAATATCTTGTTTCCAGCGATAGGTTTGAATAAGAACACGCCTCACCCGTGCCATTATAGACCAAAGAACCATCTGATGTACTCATCGGATACCCGCTTGTCTTCTGCATCAATCTAGTATAGGTAGCGTGAGTCCCTCTAATCCATGTTATATTAATTTTATCGATAGCGATGGTTGTCGCGGATAAACCAGTTGGAGCAAGGACATTACTCCATGTTGTGTTACTTACACTCGCATTTGCAGTTGAACACAGTCCACTTGAGCTATTCCATGACCATGCCCTGTAATAATATTGTATGTCTTCAGTAAGACCAGTATCTGATTTGATGTTTGATGTTCCATTATAGACAGGCGCCCCATCGCTGATGTCCTCAGGGTAACTCCCGATTTTTCTTTGTATCCTTGTGTATGTTGCATACGAACCTTTCGTCCATGTCAGATTGATCTCATCAGTATCGACTGTTGTCGCAGTAAAACCGGTCGGAGCAAGTGGAACAATCCATGTTCGGTTACTCCCACTTGCATTCGTCGTAGACCATAGTCCACTTGAGCTATTCCATGACCATGCCCGGAAGTAATATCGTACCCCTGGAGAAAGACTCGAATTCGAACACACCTCATCAGATCCATTGTACACTAGAGAACCATCGGAAACACTCACTGGATAACTCCCAATCTTTTGCATCACCCTTGTGTGTGTGGCACGGAAACCTCTAGTCCATGAGAGATCGATTTGCGTGGTACTCACCGTGGTAGTTGACAAGCTGGGCGGAGCTAAGGGACCGGTCCATGTGGAATTAAAAACACTCGCGTTCGTCGTTGACCAGGTTTTACTTGTGGTATTCCAACTCCAAGCTCGATAATAATACGTTGTGTTTACGCTAAGACCTGTGTGTGGGTGTGAAGAACCCGTATCATTATACACAAACGTCCCATCTGAAATACTAACGGGGTACCCTGTCGTTCTTCGCTGAATCCTTGTATAACCAGCATAACTTCCTTTGTTCCAGGTTAAATTAATTTGGTTACTTCCTATCGTTGCAGCGGTAAAACCAGTCGGAGCGAGTGGAATGTTCCAAGTGATGTTACTAACAGCCACATTCGTTGATGACCATAACTTATTTGTACTATTCCAGGACCACGCCCGGAAATAATAATGTACCCCGGCAGAAAGACTCGCATTAGAACAAGCAACACCAGTCCCATTATACACCAAAGAACCATCTGATATACTGACGGGATACCCACCTGTCTTCTGCATCACCCTGGTGTAGACCGCATGAGTACCTTTGGTCCATGATAAATCGATTTTGTTGACGCCGACAGTATTCGCACGAAAATTAGTTGGTGCTAGTGGAAAAATCCAGGTCGTGTTTCTCGCACTTACATTCGTAGATGACCACAATCGGCTTGTACTATTCCATGACCATGCTCTGTAATAATATTGTGTATCTTCAGAGAGACTAGTATCTGATTTGATGTTTGATGTTCCATTATAGACATGCGCCCCATCGCTGATGTTTTCAGGATAACTCCCGATTTTTCTTTGTATCCTTGTATTTGTTGCATACGAACCTTTCGTCCATGTGAGATTGATCTCATCAGTATCGACTGTCGTCGCAGTAAAACCTGTCGGAGCAAGAGGAACAATCCACGTGGTGTTACTCATGCTCGCATTTGTTGTCGACCAAAGCTTTGTAGAGTCATTCCAGGACCACGCCCGGAAATAATAATGTATCCCGGCAGAAAGACTCGCATTAGAGCAGGAGACACCTGTCCCATTATAGACTAGTGAACCATCTGAAATACTTACTGGATAACCCCCAATCTTTTGCATCACCCGGGTGTAGACCGCATGGATTCCTTTAATCCAGGATAAATCGATCTGGTTGGGGCTGACAACCGTTGCGGTAAAATCAGTTGGTTGTGTTAGTGTGAGATCCTCAGAGTTGTGTGTTAAGGGACGTAAGTCACCCCCGGTCGAGATATTTCCCTTGGAGTTATAGGGGATGAGCGTATCCCCAAGGGTATCATCATCTCCATCTATGCCTGTGTAATCAGACCAGAAGTTCCCACCTAGATATAGCCCGCCGATGATGTTTCTCCCAGCAGTTTTTATGACATTCCATGTGTTCTCGGTGTCATCCTTGGCATTCAGAGTGTTGTCGAAATAATTATTGTAGATAAGACTGCCATAGGATGAATCAAACCAGATTCCTACATTACAATTATCAATGGTATTGTTTTTAATAACAGGTTGACACCAATCCGAGATCGAAAAATCTTTTGTTTCTAACCCAATAGAACAAAACGAAATCGAATTGTTTGAAACCGTGAAAGCATCAAAGGCGTTGTGGTCGTTTTCCCCTCCGAACACACAGGGACCAATGGATACTCCTGAATCAGAATCGGTAATCGTGTTACGGGATATTTCAATGTCGTATAGTGAAACGACAGAGTTTTCGTTCATTGAATTTCCTAGTCTGAAGGATGAGACGTTATCGATAAAAAGGATCCCGTCTCCACCACTATCAATTTTATTGTCATTCATCGTGATGTTCCCTATAGAAAATATTGAAGAGTCGAAGAGATTTTCCCCGATTAAGAGCTGTGAAAAATAAATCCCATGTGAACCACTTTGTATCTGATTGTTATTTAGTAGGACATCTCCCATCGTAAAGGTCGCATTGTCGTTCAACTCGTAACCAAGGTACGAGAATTGCTGGATATGCACACCATATTCAGTGCTTTCAATGATGTTATTTACGATCTGGAAATCACCTAGTGTGCAACTAGAGTCTTGATAGAGATTGTCCCCGCATTGAAAGTAATCGATTAGTAACCCACTCCCTGCAGTAAGGATGTTGGTCGAGATGCTTACCTGACCCACAATTACTTGTGCATTGTTTTGTAACTCGTTTCCTATATCATCCATATAAAAAACAATCGCATATCCATCGGTGACAGTAACCTGATTTCCTTCTATACGACAATCTCCTACTGTTAGCGATGCTTCATCCGAAAGATCCCCCCAGGTTATTTCACTTATCTGAATCCCATCGGAATTTACAAAAGAAGAATTTATGATATTGTCCAGAACGAAGATATCCCCAAACATCCCAGTTGTCGTCCCACTCCAATTTTCAACCGTGTACTGTTGCAGAGAAAATGCTGGATTGGTTTGATCTTTGACCGTGTTATGTGAGACAATGATATCCTCTACCGTCACATCATCGTTCTGAAGATATGTAAGTGAACCAGCGAATAGAACTCCGTTATTTCCACCATTATTTTTATATAGGGTGTTTTCTGAAAAATTGAATGTCCCAATGGAAATCAGACCATCGTGTAATCTTTTAATAGAATTGTCATTATAAAGCACTGCATAAGCCTGGGAATCGTTCAACAGAAAACGATTATCAGTGATGGTGAAGTCTCCAATTGTGACTGTTCCGCTATGATTTTGATAATTCAATGCAAGGTTCACTATTACAGCACCATCTAAATCGTTCATTGTATTTATCAAAAAAAGATTTCCAACAATTGTATTATCGTAAAGACAATAATCAGTATCAGTATTGAAATTTGAAGTGTAATTAAAATCGATGCTATGATCATCGAACCAAAACGTATTATTCAATACTGTTAATCCAGAATGGTTACAGAACAGTCCTATCG
>DATMXJ010000097.1:0-10447 GCA_035561675.1 Thermoplasmatota archaeon | reverse complement strand
ACATTATTAATATCAACAGGTTCCATCAAGGGATATCGATCCTTATTTCTGCAACCTGGTATAGCATATGGTGTATCTCCGACACCATCGCCATTTGCATCTATGCCAGTGTAGTTATCCCAATAGTTCCCCTTTCCATTTTTAAGATTATACCAGAGATTTATACCATTAAAGTCTATAACATTCCAATAATCATTTCTTTCGATGTTGTTATAAGCAATACGGTTGAAAAAACACCTAATGTCTCCCCCGGGACCTCCTAAAAAAATGCCATATTTATTATCTGAAATAGTATTCGCAAGAATATCGTTTGCGAACGCCCAAAAACCAAATATTCCGAACTCACTACAATACGAAATTTTATTCTGATAAACGAGATTACGAGTTGCCTGGTCATATAGAACAATACCGTCCCAACTAGTGTTTATAATATTTCCTTTGATGATGTTACGCGTAGAAGGAGCACCTAAGGCTATCCCAACATATGTGTTGATAATTGTGTTATCCGAAACCAAGTTATGCCTTGTGAAAGGAATCCCGCTACCCATTTGGATGGCACTCTCGAGATTCATAAAAAGATTCCTTGAAATGGTATTCCTCGGTGCAACACCCATTTGAATCCCCTGTCCAAGCAAAGGATCCGATGATGGATCTCCAAAGAACTTATTGTCGTTCATAATAATCTGTGTGGATAAACCAATAGCGATTGCCAGCGGGGAAGTAAGACCATATAATTCAAATGTATTTGATGAAATGTTGCAATTAAATAAGTACGCTAATTCCATTCCAAAGTTTTCTGGTTTAAAAATATTTCCGGAAACGGTACAGTTTGTTGAATGACTGAGGATAAGGCAATCCGGCGGCGAGGGGGTGAGAGTTTGCCATGTGAAACCGCTGATCGTTAATCCATGCGTTTGGTCGAACCAAATTTCACCAATGATAGTCGTTGTATTCTTATCCTCACCAAGTAGTTTTATTGAGGACGTATGATTAATTCTCAGAACATTTACATGGTATGTTCCGTTAAAAACATAGATGGTATCACCACGCTTCAATAGATTCGCAGCATCCTGAATGTACTGAAATGGATGCTCTAGAGTCCCATCCCAAGGACCAAGGATGTTATCATCATCAACGTAGAGTGTTTTACCAGCTGAAGTTGGCAAGGATGGTTTCTCTACAATCTTTTGTGCAATAGTTGGAATAATACATGTCTCAATAAAAAGAAGAACGATTCCAATCACCAAACCTTTTTTTAGGTTTTTGTTCATAATTTATTTCCTCCGTATGTATTGCTAAGGCATATCATGTATTTAAATTTATTTTAAAAATAATGTAAAAATAGAAGGATTTGCAGCTCTTTTTTTCAATATCTATTTATAGGTCTTTTTACACTCATTTATGATGAGACGATATCTTACCAACGAGGATATTCAGAAAATACGAGAGGAGGTCCTGAAAGGTAAATCGAAGCATCAGGTATCACGAGAAATGAACATCATTGATTTAGTTGTGTACAAGTATACGAAGGACCTTCCAAATAAATACAAACGAGAACCATACATCAGTGGAAAACCACTCGAACTCCTAAAAGAGCTTTTAGAGAAAGGATACGTCGGTTCTGAATAAAACTCGTATGGCAAATCTAGTCTGTCAAATCTGATATGGTGAAAAATGCGAAGCATTTATACTGTTTAAAGTGATATGAATTGCGGTGGTAAAGAAAAAACATGAGCTGTCCACATTATCAAGATTTTACCAGAAATTGCTTAAAAGAATATCCTACTCTTATAAAATATGAGAGTATCGTAAGATGCGAGTCAGAAGATTATCCTATATGTATTCTCTACCATATCCTCCAAAATGATTTTCGATGCAAGTATCTTGGTTCCTGTTCGAGGAGTTTTCCTGATGAGATACCAAAATTTGATGAGTTGATGAGAAGAGATAAATCTGTTTATGAAATAATAGTAAAACAAGTGCACAATTATTGTTTATTACAAGAAAATCACATGCAATGTGCACGGTATAAAATAATAGAAGAAGGAAAACAATTACTACCTGGCTTAATTCCTGATGGTAATAACATAAATATTATGGGACCTATCATAACAGTTCCTGAGAAAGAAATGATCACCAATCGGAATAAAACATAATATTGAAATTATAATAAATAATCGTATAATCTAGGTTTGCAACCTGTTTTAAACATAGAGTATAGTTTTTTGTCCCTGTCTTTTTTTCAAAGTAGATATTGTTTTTAAGATAGAATCAACGGATTCATATCATCTGTTGTTTACCCTGGTGGACGTATGATATGTTTCCTTTTAAATATAAAATCAAATGGACTCATTATACTGCCATCCGGTTGTAGTTCTAAAGGTGGTATTTCCCCTTTGGAATAGACTGTATATTTCGCACAGGTTTTCGAGTTCTCTGGTGATAAACAGTAATTCACCCACGTGTCTTTCAAGATTTCAAATGCAGCTTTTGTCATGAAAATATCCATGACTAATTTCGGCAATTTTTCGCTGTATTGTTTTGAACAACGAGGAAAATACTCGCAATTAAAACTGCTCGTGCATACCAGGTAAACTGGACAATCAACATATTGCTCTGATTTACAGGTTTTAAGAGTTGTAAAGTTGACTAGCATAGGGAGTGTGTCAAGACACATCCGTGTAAAATCAACATAGAGGGGGCACACCATAGTTCCTCGCCATCACGTAAGCGTTACTATCTAATTGTTCTTTTATATTAATTTGCATGGCTGATAGAAATCTGTGCATTTTAGATTTGCAAACTGTTTTTTAAGAAAAAAAAAAGAGGGAAGTAAAAGAGTACGTCCCTTACTCGCCCACCACTCGTGTATCAAAAAAACCAATGATCCCCAGCGGTCCGATGTACCCAATTTTATTGCTCTGGGAAACAATGAAGTGTTCATTTGATATGTACAATTTAGGGATGAACGTATCCAACGTCAAGGAGAGGATGCAGCGGGTCGTAAAGGAAATCTCACTATCGGAGATATTCCTGTTCTTCAGGAAGCCGATCAGGAACCTTTTCCCGAAACTTTCCGCGTTGTTGATCCATACCCAATGCTCGTCGGTCCAGACCTGACCGGACTGATCATAGACCCGGGCGCGGACCATCTTATTGATACCCAGCGACTGCCCCCCGTCTGATGACTTCAATCCTTCCCCGTTCATCTCAGAGATGTTGCACAACCATTCATAGGGCGGCTCGGTGTCCACGTACGGAAGACCCGTGTGCTGCCCGAACGGCTCGATATCGAACTCGACGCGATCAACCACTGCATTGTCAGAGGCATTCGCCCGGACCCAGAACGGCAGGTTGACCTGCTGCTCGTCCACCGGCTCCGAAATCTCGACATAGGGGCGTTCTGCATCGATCCGTATCATGATGGTATTATCAGGCGGTGTGCTGTCCTCAATGTTCCCTGAATGGTCCACAGACCAGAAGGTGACCTCCCAGATCCCCATCCAGTGCATGTCCTGTGTCACGACCAGTGAAATACCGCTACCATCATCGTATTCTTGCGTTGATCCATCATTGAGCGTATAATACGTATGATTGACACCGCTTCCGGTGCCCTCAGGAAGATCATAGGAGGCAAGCCATACGGTGACGCCTTGGCTGGTGTACCATCCGCCCAGACCCTGCGTGCCTGAGATATGATCAAGAACCGTCACCGGTGGTTCCTCATCAAGGCCGATGAAACGGACCATCCAGCTGTCCAATGCGGGCGAATAGGAAGGATTGCTCCTTGTGAAATGAGCACGGAGGCGTAAGGCGACAGGATCGAGCGCCTGCAGGGACTGCCCCGGGCTTACGCCTGGAAGAAGAACCGTGTCCCCCGCCCCATTCAATATATCAAAGCTTATCGTACCATCAAAGACCGCATCGAAATCATACCAGGCTAAGAGGTTCTCCGGGTCGATCGGAATCGACGTAAGCTGAGCTTCTAAAAGAAGTACTTTTTCGTCTCCCATCGAATAGGTCATCTCAAAGCCACTTGGAATATTGAAACGCCAGAGATTCCCATACGCGTCTGGCATGTCGTTCCAGGGATAGGGATAGTAGACCCGGACATCTTCCCAGGCTACAAACACCTTATCGTTTCCAACAGCCATGTTTGCCCAGTCGGCTTCCGCTGCGGTACTTGCGGAAAGTTGAACATCACCCGTGAACACCTCACCTTCAGAAGATACCAGTTTCCCCCAGATAAGGCCTGAGGGACCAGTAGCTCCCTTGCTGTTGAAAGAAACAAAAAACGATGAGGTAAGATACGGGACGATATCGGTCCGGGTGAACTCCCCAGACTTGATTTGGAATATCGGGACGACAACATTTCCTGCATCATCATAAATCGTACCCCAGATGTTACCCCACCAATCATCAGCGCTGATATCATCATTGTTATAGGTGATCAGGTACTCTTGGGTCTGTGCTGAGAACTCGACACAGGGATAATTATAATCCATACCATCGGTGCCTATCGCTATCGTGATCGTGTTGCCGATCTGCGTCAGAGAACTATCAAAGAGTCCTGCTTTGATGCTAAAAGGCCCAAGATCCGGTGTGATTCCCTCTTCCCAGACGATCATGTACTGGGCGTGAATCGGATCGAACGCGACCCATGGTTCGCATTGGGTGTTTGCCGCGGTGCAGATGTTTTTCTCTCCGCCAACCGGGTTTCCATTGTTGTCGTACAACCGACCATAGATATTGTAGTTGCTCTCCCCGTTTCGAGCGTCCTCCCATACGACGCAGAACCGGTTGTTCACCGAGTCGAATTGAACGTTCGCATCCGCTTGACAGTCAGCCGCGCTGCACACATTGATGACGCTGCCCAGGGTTAACTGGTTGCCGTTCCGGACCACCGTTCGTGCCTTGATATCCTCGGTTGTCGCACTTGGGTTGGCGACCGTGTCATAATGTTCCCAAGCGACAAAGAACTTCCCGGCGCCATAGTCGATCGACGGGTTCTCATTTCTGAAGTATAACGTAGCGTCCTGATAGATTAACGTATCAAAAACCACCCGTGTGCCCTCAGAGTCATACATGGATGCCCGAATCTCCTGTTTGAACCCCCAGGTGTAGGGTGGATAGTATGCTTGTCCTTCTTCCCAGGCGACCAGGAAGTCATTGTTCCCGAAGCTCACATCTGGATCCCATGCACCCTCGATTGTCCCATGATACGTAATCTGTTCATCATTCGGCCAATACTCTTCCCATGCGGTGAAGACACCATAGAAACCACTCTGGCTTGTTGCCGCGGGGTTCCCATAAAACAGGTACATCTTGCTTGTTCCAATCGGTGCGTAAGGGATCTTGACCCAGACGCTAGCGCTGCTTGCGTCATAGGTTTCGACCCAATAATTGAGGATTACATCCCCGCTGCTTTCATGTTTAAAACGGAGGTCTCCATAATCAGGCCGCATGTCAGCATCATAGGGGATAAGGATCTGTAGTGCATAGTCATAGAGTATCTCTCCGGCGTTGTTGGTGATGGTCACTTGTTTCATCCGTGTCCAAGCCGGATCAGTCCAGAAGGGGAAGGTATCTTTCATCGAAGCACCACCACCAGTGATCTCATAATTATAGGACATCGAAGGATCTACCTTCGTCGAATCCGTAAATAAATCCTCCCATGTGTAGTAATTGTCCTGAAGGAGGGGATGGGGGGTCAAGGATGATGTTCTTGATGCGAAATCATTCAATTGATCGGTTGAGACCAATAATGCCTGCGCTGCAGAAAACATCAAACATACGACAAGAAACAAGACCACGACTAGCCTACCATATTTTTTATTGATTGTATTTTTTCCCATGTTCATACACCTTTATTTTCTCCACCGTACCTAGGGCCATACCTGGTACCAGTTATAATTCAATAACGCATTGAACGCAAGATTCCCGCTTACCTCGATGACCGGCCAGATATGGAACCCGTCTTGCCAGTACCATTCGACGCAGATATATACGGCGAAATTAGACAGTGTGATATCCGCACCCCATCGATCGACGCTTGATTCGTCCTTGTAGACAAAGTCAAACCCAATTTCCTTAAGATTCGGTTCGTTGGTTCCTTCATTGATCTTGAAATACCCTGGATCCTGCAGACTTTCCCCTTGTTTCCATTTCCAGCTCATATCATAATGGAAGCTGCCGCTGAGGATGACATACCCGTTTAAATCAAGCCGTCCACTAAGGTTATTCAGATGGATAATATCAATGCGCATGTCCGCATTCTGTTGCAGATCAATGGTAAAACCACCGGACTCCCCAAGTGACCAGTCCCCGGTGAAATCAACGACCTCGCCGTCGAGAGCGATGGCGACACTTATATCATTTAATGCATTCAGTGAACCGGTAAGCGCCAGACTTTCGATCTGTGGCTGAGGACCGGTGGTGTTCAACCCCCATGCGGCCTCAAAGTTCTGGGCTGATACAGTACTGGCACCGATGGAAAGCGAATTGCCGGTGGCTGAATTCCCTACGGAAAACATATTGCCCAGGATATCATGGGTGGTGTCAAATTTGAAGTACCCGTCCTGGGCTATCTTAAAATCTGTCTGGGCATGTCCGTCGCCGATACTGAAGACATCGCTGAGGGTAAGAGTATCAAAGACAAGGTTGAAATGAACAGGGTCTGGGTACTCAGTGGCTGACGATCGCTCCGCCCGTCCGAACCCCTTGAGCTGGTTCCACCAGAATGTCCCGGTGGCATAGGCATTGGCAGGGATTTCTGTGATTTGAACCAGTGGTACTGCAACGTTCGGAAGGTACAGGTTCAGTTCATTGAAATTCGAATCTGCCTGTCGCTGGATTTTCCCGTACACGTAGTTGTTGATGTTGCTGAAGTTATCGGCATCAACGTACAGCGTAGCTTCAGCGCTGATGCGCTGACTGTTGATACTTCCCGCTGGCACTCTCATCAGGGCAACGGATGGATCTTCAGGATTTGCTTTTGGGTAAAACACGGTGACGTCCCCAAGGGAGCCACTCTTTGTCAGATCAACATACCCATCTGCATCGATCCGCAACATGCTTCCGTTCTGTATGTTCAGGGTTGCTTTTGCTTCTAGTTTTCTTGAGCTGGGGATGTTGTTCATTTGAAGGAATGGCACATCCTCATCCGTGGGATTCCTCAGTTTCGGATAGTACACGATAAGTTCATCGATCGGGCTGCTCATGGTCACATCCGCGTATCCTCTGACATTGACATAGAAGAGTTCTCCTTGGACGAATGTCACCTCAAAATCATCGAAGATCTTCCATTCATAGGAGAGAAGCATCGGCAGTCCATTGATGCGTACTTTCTGGCTAAACCAGGGTGAATCGACGATGACTGCGACATCGAAGATCGCGTTTGCCTCATAGTCAAACCCATGGGGGTCTCTTCGTAGACCAAAGCTCATCCATCTCCCTGGTTGTGCCATGGTGTTATCGATTTGATCAAAAACAAGGGAAAGGCTGACACCATCCCCGTCCCCGACATGGATATCAGAGGAGTATGTTATCATCGTTTCACCTGCATGCTGGCTTTCCGTGTCAAAACGATAATAGACATATCCGCCAAGGGGGATGAATTGAGTCGTCAAGGTGACAAAAGGGGTGAACTGCACGGAGAATGCGATATCGTATTTCAGGGCGTCTGTGCTGCCGTTATACGCGCGGAACCCATAAAGTAGCTCTAGAGGGTCTACCCCGCTAGGCTCAGTCTTCATGACCTGCTGGAAGATGATTGGGCTGAAGATATCCTCTTTGGCAAACGCAAACCTTTTCTCTACATATTGTGGTATCCTTTGACCGGGAAGTGTACGATAACCGACCCCGACAGCGATGTAATCGTTATCAGCAGCTAGTCTCTGTGGATTCTGGGTGAATTGACCTTGCTGCGGTTCTTCTTGAGTCTTGAGGATGTTACGATTTAGGAGGTTGGAGATAAGAGCTTGGCCGATACGGGTGATGTGCTGTATTTTTTGTTGTAAGATATTCAGGAATGACACGAATGGTCTCAGTGGTTGTGGACTCTGTGTTTGTTTGGGTTGTAGTTGGTTGCTGTAATAGGAGAATTCATTGTTTTGGCTGTAAGCGTTGATGAGTCCCCAGTTCACATGGATCTCAGACCAGACCTCCAATCCTGCGTAGAGATCAGAAGGACCGTTGTTGATCTGTCGTACTCGAACCATATCCTCAAGAGATTTATGTTCCACGTTTGTTTTTGTGTTCAGGATGCTTTCCCAGTAGAAACCAAAGGATACTTTGAGGTCGTCTTCAGGGTCGTCATCGATGTTAAAAAATGCATCTTCGCAGTAATAGGGGTGTTTGAGGAATTTTTGTTTGAAATCATTGATGGAGATGTCGAGCTGTTTTTCAAATGCGTTTCCGTTATATTGTACGAGAATCCACCATTCAAACAGTGTGCTAGCAGGTTTTATCCACGGTGCTGTTATGGTGCTGTTTTGGTTTTCTTGATCGGTGTTGTAGGGATTTTCCTGCATGTTGAGGTACGAATACGCTGATTTTTTTACTTGGTCCATGGTTGTTGAAGATGTTTTTACCCCTGTGATAAGATTTTGAGAGGAAATCTTTGTGTTATTTTGGTCGAAAATATTGGTTAAAGAAGCACCAAATCCTGACATGCTAATACATGTCATTAAAGTTAGTACCACCACTAACAATTTCTTCATAAACATATCACCTCTTCCTTATTCTATCATATACCCTTTCTGCCCTCTATATAATTAAGAGCATTTAGTATATATAATTTGTTGTGATTTTTTAATCTATTTCACGTATTTTTAGCTGCAAATCGTAAAAAACGTTCAGAATCTTCAACATGACCATAGCATCAAACCAAAACAATATGAAAAACAATCGACTTTTTCGAACGGTGAAAAGCGATGGTCACCACAACATTTTCATAGTCTCACATGATGTGCGATATCATCAGGGAATCATTGGAAAAACACTGGAGAGAAAAGGATCATGGGGAAAACAATCATCCAAAAAATTTTCGAGAATCATTCGAACACCACCGCAGAGATCAACGAGATCATCGATGTGACCATCGATGTACGGGTCGCCCGCGATTTCGGTGGTGCGAACGTCGTGAAACATCTAGAAGAAAACCATCTTCCTATTCACGATCCTAAGCACACGTTCTTCACCTTCGACTGCAACCCAGGCGGTTGCGATCAGAAATACGCGGAGAACCAGCAGCTCTGCCGCGTGTTCGCACGAAAACATGGGATAAGAATCTATGACATCAACAGCGGGATCGGGACACACCTTGCCTTCGATGAAGGACTTGTGTTCCCCGGGGACACCTTTGTTTCAACCGATTCCCATGCCAACATCCTTGGTGCACTTGGTGCCTTTGGCCAAGGCATGGGAGACATCGATATCGCCTATGCATTTGCCTATGGGAAAATCTGGTTCAAGGTTCCCCCGTCCGTAAAAATCGTACTCAAGGGAACCCCGGCGAAAATCACGACCCCGAAAGACGTTGTCTTGAAAATCAACAAAGAACTCGGGGCGAACGGACTCCTAGGATACGCAGCAGAGCTCTACGGCCCTTACGTTGATTCCTTGTCGCTCGACGGCAGGCTTACCATTGCATCCATGGCAACAGAAATGGGCGGGATCATTATTTTGTTTCCGACGAACGCAAAAATCATGGACTATTATAAGAACACGTTTGGAATCACGATCAAACCGGTCCATGCAGATCCTGATGCGCACTATGAACGCACCATCGAGATTGACATCTCAGACCTTACACCACAGATAGCACGCCCGGGTCATCCCGAGGACGTTGTCAGTGTCTCAGAAATGAGCGGTATCCCTGTCGATTCCGGGTTCATCGGTTCTTGCACCAATGGCCGACTGGAGGACCTGCGAGCAGCAGCATCAATCCTGAAAGAGAGGACCATCGCGCCAGGGAGAATCCTAAAGATCGTCCCTGCCACCGACATGATCTGGAACAGCTGCCTCAAAGAAGGTCTGCTAAAGATCTTCAAAGATGCAGGGGCACTGGTCGGCTCCGCGGGCTGCGCAGGATGCGCTGCTGGTCAGATTGGTCAGACCGGAAAAGGAGAGGTGACGATTTCGACAGGAAACAGGAACTTCACAGGGAAACAAGGGAAAGGTGATATCTATCTAGCATCCCCGCAGACCGTCGCCGCATCACTTCTTGCCGGGTACATCACCACGATTGATGCGATCCCAAAAAAACCAGCCCCTATGAAAATCGAAATACCATCTACGAAAACCATCCCTGAGCAGAAAAAAGAAAAAATGGTTTCCCCGTTCATCGTTGAAGGAAGAGCCTGGGTCATCCAAAAAGACAACATCGACACCGACATGATCTATCACAACCGGCATCTAACGATCACAGACCCGACAGAGATGGGAC
>DATMXJ010000096.1:0-2694 GCA_035561675.1 Thermoplasmatota archaeon | reverse complement strand
AGTCTAAGCTGATATTTCCGTGAATATAATCATTGATGAGGGTGGTGTTCGTTTCTCCAATGAGGCCATAGAGTCGATAGAGTTGATTTTGGTTGAACTGTCTGATCCAATGCGTAAGTCGTTTACTGCAATTCTGAAGCTCATCGCTGGTCATGTTTCTGAGTTGTTCCTTGATCATCGCGATGGTCTCATTATCGAGTAATAACCGCAGGGTTTCTCGGAATTGTTTCGTGAGATTTTTTGATTCATTTTTCAGTTGGACAAAAACAAGGACCGAGTCGTTTGCAGCGGGATCCGCCGCCCGGACTGCGACAAGCACATCGCTGAGATTTCCCAAGATGACTTCCAGTTCCGTGGTCGTCACATTAAGTCCCTTGAGAACCTGGACGGTCATGGCTCCTTTCAGGATGTTTGTCAAAAGCGCTTTTTCCAATTGGAGCAGCCTGATTCGAGCACCCAGGGAGTTATTCATGATTCCTACTTCATGTTCTGTCTCGTTATCGACGTGATGTCCATGGGAAGAGTTTGTCTCATTGGTTTGATCATCGTTTTCATTTCCATGTATTGGGTTGCCTTGGTTGTTATCATCTGCCTCAACTGCGAATGCCAAAGAGACGATGGCTCCCAGTAGCATCAGCACCAGTAAGAGATTTGTCATTTTTTTCATATCATTAACTCCTTTTCGTGTGCCATTTCCGTATGGCTCGTAAGTATGTATTGGCTGAAACAGCATATCTAGTTTCACCGGAACACAGCGGAACAACCCGAGACATGGGACAGAAAAACTATTGTTTTTTGAGACGGATAAGATTCGACATCCCTATCTGTTCTTTCTCTATCAGACCTTTGCGTTCCAATCCATGGATATTCCTGGAGACAGATGCCTTTGGGATCTCGAGTTCTTTTTGGATGTCGGTCTGTGTGAGGGGGATGTTTCTCTCATGCAGCAGCTGCATGATTTGTTTCTGTCGATGATTTAACCCCTTCATATCGCCTAACGGTTCTTTTATCACCGCTTCAGATGGGAGTCCCCTGGTTTTTTTCTCCTTGAGATAAAAAAATAGGATGAGGAGGGTAACAAGGAGAATTGCAGGAAGCAAGATGAGATAGATGATAGTATCTTGGAGAATTGAGCCGCCTTGTTTTTCTGTCTGGTACTGGATGAGGATGGAGAGCGATTCGTTCTCCCCAAATCCTCTGATTATGAGGCTTCCGAGGTTTTCCTCGATGCGAAGGGACCCAGATGATTTCATGTAACTGATCGAGGAGCCTTTTGGCAGCGTCAGGTCATAGACGAACTCAGAAAATGTCTCTTGTTTGGTGATATTCAATAGCCAATAGCTTTGCTGTTTTGAGGTGTATTGTTCGGTGTTTTGTATGGTGAGGTTAGGATAATTGGTCAGTCCTGCGATGCTGACGAAACCGGAAAAATCCACTGTTATTGTTAGGTCTGCGTAATAGTCAGCCGCTTGTATGGATGGCGCAAGCAAAATTGGCAGGAAGCCAAGGACAATTATTGATAAGAAAATTGGACAAGATCTGGATTTGTTTCCCATCGCAGCTCCTCTTGGACTGTTTTCGCGAGGTCATTTCTTATTCCTGAAACGATATGGTTTATTATTAAAGTTTCTTCCAATGAGAAAACTATGAAGAGTTGAGAAGTACTATCAAAGATTTCTCCAGTATCCAGTATTGCGTCATTCACTCCTTTTTTGATGTACCACGGTCTGATGATTACTTACAACAGAGCATCTCTTGGTTCTGGGCTTCTTGATACGACTGCAGGTTTTTCTGCACCCCACGCCCAATCCAACAATAGAGGCATAATTTTTCTTTTGGCAATCCAATCGCTTGTACCATATCATCTAATAGTTGATATCGAAGGGAGGTTGCTCCGAGGTCTTTTGCGATCCAATCGACCATCCTTTTATATTTCTCTGATGAGGGATCGACGTACTCGGATACATCATCGATATCTTTTCCTTCCAGCGCCCGGATTGCCCTCCGGGCGACTAACTCCTGGATGCTTCTTGTGGATAAATTGTAGACACAGGGGAACATCAGAGGAGGACACGCTGGCCGTACATGGACCTCTTTTGCACCCGCCTGCATCAGTTTCGCAATCGTATAATTCTTCAACTGGGTCCCCCGGACGATCGAATCTTCACATAAGATAATTTTATTCCCCTTTGCTATCGCATCATTTGCCATCAATTTCATGAGCGCGATGCGATCTCTGAGCTCCTGGGTAAGCGGCGTGTAGCTCCGACCGTATCCCGGCGTGTACTTTAACAAGGCTCTTCGATACGGGATGCCTGATTCCATCGCATATCCGACCGCGTGAGCAACCCCTGAATCAGGGACTCCTGAGACAAGGTCTGCTTTCACTGTATCTCGCTTTGCTAAAAACGTACCGCAGTTTTCCCGTACTTTCTCCACATTGATCCCTTCATAGGATGATGCGGGAAAACCAGTGTACACCCATAAAAACGCACAGATCTTTGTTCCGGTTCGTCCCTTCTTTTTTTCCTCGACTCCTTTTTTGCTCAGGAAGATGATTTCTCCAGGGGTCATATATTTTTTTATGCTAAATCCCAGATTTGGGAACGCACAGGTTTCACTGGCGACTGCGACTTCCCCTGCTTTTTGTCCGATCGCAAGAGGGGTGACTCCATTACGGTCTCTGGCACAATA
>DATMXJ010000095.1:0-5455 GCA_035561675.1 Thermoplasmatota archaeon | reverse complement strand
GCTCATCATAGTTGGTCATCACCGCCCCACCATCACCATAGCATCCAAGGTTCTTTGCAGGGAAGAAGCTGAAACACGCGATATCCCCGTAAAACCCGGGTTGATGGCCGTTCCACTCCGCGGCATGAGCCTGCGCTGCATCCTCAATGACGAACAAATCATTTTTCACCGCGATCTCCCGGATCCGTTGCATATCAGGCATCTGCCCGTACAAATCCACCACGATGAGTGCCTTCGTCTTCCGAGTAATCGCTTTCTCCAACGCATCGATATCAAGCAGTGCCGTCTGCGGAGACGCATCAACGAATTTGATCTTACCACCGACATAGGAGATACATTCTGTCGTCGCAATAAACGTATTAGGGACGGTGAGAACCTCATCGCCTTTTTTAATCCCCGCAGCCAGCAATGCAAGATGGAGAGCCGCAGTTCCATTCGCACACCCTATCCCATGTTTCACTTGGCAGAACCTGGCGAAATCCTCCTCGAATTTTTTCACATACGGCCCCATAATAAACGAACTACTCTCCAGTACATCCTTAATAGCACTATCAATCTCTTTTTTTATAGAATGATAATTTACCTTCAAATCCACGAGTGGAATGTTCATCACAGACAACTCCTACAAAGACCGTAGCCTCCGCGCAGGGTTCCCTGCATACACCCCGGATTCTTTGATATCCTTCGTCACGACCGAGCCCGCGCCGATCACCACATTATCGGTAATTATCACGGGGAGAATCGTCGCATTCGTCCCAATCGACACGTAACTACCAACCTTCGTCGACCTCCACAGCGACCGATCGCCACCAGCTGGTTTGCCCAACGAAAATAGATCATTGACGAACTTCACCCCATGAGAAATAAAACAGAAATCACCAATCGACACAAGCTCACAGATAAACGCGTGCGACTGCACCCGGCAGTTTTTCCCTATCTTGACGTTCCGCTGGATCTCCACAAACGGACCAATGAAACAATCATCACCGATCTCGCATTCATAGAGGTTCACCGGTTCTACAACCGTGACATTCTCACCAAACGTCACATCCTTTATCTGCACTTTTTTAATTGTCGGTCTATTCCTCATATACACATCCTCAGAAACACTACCTTTTCATGGCAGCCTTATAGATCTTTTCAATAATCTGAACAGTCTTCAACCCATCTAGTAGATCTGTCGTAATACTTCCCCCATGGACCAGCACATCAATCACGTTCTCATAGACTTTTTCATGATTTGACATCGACCCGGTATTCTTGCCATATACGTTTGGGGGATTCCCCGGCTCAAGACCCATGATCTCATAGCCATCAATCGACTGGTATTCCAAGAGGTTCAAATATTGGCCACCGACTTTTACGGTCCCTTTCTCTCCAAACAGGGTAATGGAACCTTCCATGTTTTTCCCAAAGGAATTTATCGTAAAATGAATCGTCCCTAGTGCACCGTTCGTAAACCGTAGCACCACAACACCGGTGTCTTCAAACTCCACGACTCCCTCATGGAGATAATTCTCGGTGAATGCCCGGACCTCCTCAACATCACCAACAAACCAGTATAAAAGATCAATGAAATGGCTGTATTGGGTGAACAGCGTCCCGCCATCCATCGCTAGCTTTCCTCGCCAATCGGACCCGAGATAGTACTCACGGTTTCGATTCCAGAAACAATTCACCTGCACACTGAGGATCTTCCCAAGTTTCCCTTCATCAATAACCTTTTTTACAGCTTTTACTGGAGGGTTGAATCGGTTTTGTTTTACGATGAACAGCCGTCGGTTCGTCTCCTCGGCGGAATGAATCATCCGTTCGCAATCCCGCACCGTCGTAGCCATCGGTTTTTCACAAAGCACGTTACAACCAGCCTTCAACGCTTTGATGCTATGTTCCGCATGCAGGCCATTCGGAGTACAAATAGCGATTAAATCGAGATTTTTCTCATTTTTGAGCAATTCATCAAGGGAAAAATACGCCTTACAGCGATATTGTTCAGCGACAGTCTTCGCCCGGTCTTGTTTAATATCACACACTGCGACCAAGGTCCCCAGGTGATTCGCATGTTTCGCATGTTGGGAGCCAATATGACCGACACCTATGACCGCGATGTTTAACTTTCTCATATCCCGTCTCTCTTTTCCCACGAGAAAAAAACGTGGAGTCACTACCGATATTTCCTCCCCCCTATTTAAGAATAACAGGCATGTTTCCTATAGTTTACTGTACATGATTCCTCGTAGAAAACCAGCACCATATCCCACATGGATCATTAAATAAAACAACACACTACTTACGACAATGCTGGGTTTTCGCGTTATCTGCAAGGTGCTGACCATCGACATCAGGATATATGCCACGACCAGACAGGGGACCACCCATACGGGCAATACACCAACCACTGTCAGTATCACGATGAGGACTCCACCAAGGATAAACCCCGGTCCAAGCAAATAGAAAAACCTCAAAGTATCAGGATGCTTTTTCACCATCTTCGCCCGTGCGATTCCATATCGATACATCTGACGCCATAACGATCGAACAGAATCCCGCTTAAAATGATATACCTTCGTCCTCGGTGTGTACAAGATTTTATACCCTGCCTTCCGAAGCCTGATATCAAGCTCATAATCCTGACCACACCAAAACACAGGATCAAACCCGCCGACCTTTTCCACCGCCTCCTTTCGATAACAGGAGAACGACAAGTGATCCGTGTATCGCTCCTCCGGGAACACCGCGTTCTGGGAAAAGAAATTCCTACCACCCATAAAACTCAAAAACGCAGCACCAGATACTTCCCCCACAAAATTCTGTTTCCCCGGGGAAAGATTCGAACAACCAACCGCGGCGACATCAGCAGGGAGGCTTACCAATTTTACTGCAAGATCTTTTAATAAGTTTTTTTCAGCAATCACATGACCAGAATAATTCATGAGCAGCTCACCAGTCGCATGGTGAATGCATATGTTCCGACCGATCGAGGTGTTCCCTGTCGGGTTTTCAAGTATTCGGATATGGGAATATTTTTTTGCATATTCCTGAGCAATTCCCCTCGTGTTATCGGTACATTTCCCGATCGCAAGCAAGATCTCCATTTTTTCAGAGGGATACTCCAATACAAGTAAAGAATCTAGGCACTGTGAAAGTGTTTTTTCCTCATTTAAAAGCGGTATCAGAAATGAAACCTTCGGGAAATCCTCTGCCATCTCTTCTGGAAAACAACAGAACGTATTTAATATTAATCACACTACTCAGTTGATAAGAAAATGACCTCGTCAATAGAAAAAACTACACCAGAACAGCTTGCTTCACAGATCATCAATTTCTACAATGAATATGACCTAAAAGTCTCTGGAAAAATCAACAATAAAACAGCATACCAACTCATTGAAACCATCGAACAAAAATATAAAACAGATGACATACGACTCTCTGATGGGACACGAATCTGGAACCTCCTACGGATCTTCCTATATTCAAATTTCCAAAAAATCGACACCAAGACGACTCAGAGAAAACTGAGCAAAAACAATCTTAAATCAGTTCTTTCTGTTTTTAAAGAAAGCTTCCAGCCGCTTCATCTCCCTAAAAACGTCACTGTTTGTGGATTCTCCAGTAGCGAAAGCAGAAAACTCTACAACAACACCTATTATGACATCTACCTTGATCCTCTGTATGAGATATTAGGAGACAAACTCGCGGTTTTCGAATGGCCAGAAACCACCGGGTACCGAAGAACATATGATCATCCTGTGTTCTCAAAACATTATGTCCCCATGCACTTTCCCCTCTGGTCAAAGACCTTCTGGGATCTTCTTGCCAATAGACTGACGAGTCGAAGAAACTTTACATTAGAATCAGAGGATGTATTAAAAGAAATCATCGGATTTATTAGCACAACTGCCTCAGTTGATAAATGCGTGCTTACTAAAGATATAAATGATTTTATCTCTGTCTTCGTTTCTATCAAAAAATTTCTCTATGATATTCTTGAAACAATGAAACCAAAAGCCGTGCTGATACGATGCGGGTACGGGAGATTTCCCATGGCGCTCTCTCAGGCCTGCCGTGAGCTTAACATCCCGCCTATTGAGATTCAGCATGGCATGATTACTGCGTTTCTCCCTGCATACCGACGGACGACGCCCACGACGAACACCGATTGCATTCCCGAATATCTTCTCACCCAAGGTGAAATCTACACAAAACTGGTACAAGATGGTAACCTCTTCGAGAAAAACAAGGTTATCTCCGTGGGATATCCCTATCTTCATCAAACCCTGGACGCGGGAAACAGGCCATCCGGTAAGAAACAAACAGTATCCCCATTTCCGCAAAATATTCTTTTCACATCCCAGTGGATTCTTGCCTCAGAAATACAAGATTTCATTCTCAAAGTTGCAGAACAGTTTACACGCGACAAAATGGATATCGGGATTCTTTTCAAACCACATCCCTATGATAACAACGACTATTCTGATATGAAAACCAATGACCCTATCATTCTAATTGGTAAATACGAAGACACCTACAAGCTTTTTCCATCTGCAGATATCCACTCAACCGTCTATTCCACCAGTGGACTTGAAGCGATGGCCTTCGGGATACCAAACATCTTCGTTGATCTCTTCAACATGACGCATAACAATACAACACCGTACATTGTTGCATCCCCAACACAGTTTACCCAATCTGTACGGACCATCCTCAAACAATATGACGATTCGGTATCTGAAACAAAAGCTGCCGCAGACCTTTTCTTCACCCCTTCTCCTGAAAAACATTTTAAAAAGTTCTTCGCTGAGCTAGGTATCATTTAAAAGGACTGGAGGGAAAAAGTTATTTTATTGAAATGAATATGTTACTCAAAAATAAACAATGCATATAAAACACATATCCTCTTTGAGCTTGAGATCATGAACCAAATTCTTGCAATAATACCCGCCAGGTCTGGGAGCAAACGAATCCCGAAAAAAAATATAAAGATGCTGTATGGAAAACCACTTCTTGCGTATACGATTGATTCTGTGAAAAATTCATGCCATGTCACTCGTTTCGTAGTATCGACTGAAGATAATGAAATCGCAAAAATTTCACAATCTTACGGTGCTGAAGTTATCATAAGACCACCTGAACTCGCAAGAGATGAAAGTCCGACAGAGGATGTAATCATCAACGTCCTCGAACAACTAAAAAATAAAGAACAATATTCTCCAGATATAATCATTTTGTTGCAACCAACATCCCCCTTACGTACAACAGATGATATCGATGGCGCAATCAAGACATTTCTAGCCTCGTCTGGAGATTCTCTTATTAGTGTCACAGAATATGGTCATACACCGTATTGGGCTTTTAGGATCGAAAAAGGATTCTTAAAACAAGAATTTACCCTAGGCCCACTGAAGCGTTCTCAAGACTTACCTACTCTCTACCGACCAAATGGTGCGATTTT
>DATMXJ010000094.1:0-3443 GCA_035561675.1 Thermoplasmatota archaeon | reverse complement strand
GAGTTGAAACGCAGTGAAATCCCTACAGTTGAACAAGTCCAGGATGCCGTAGAAAAAGTCATCATAGAGGATGGTCATGTGAAAACTGCGAAAGCATTCATCCTCTACCGGAAACAACACCAGGACATGCGTGAAATCGGTGGGCTTCTGAAAGACATTGATGTGGTTGATGACTACCTCAGCATGTTGGACTGGAAGGTCAATGAGAACAGCAACATGAGCTACTCGCTCCAAGGACTTAATGTGTACGCGACCGAGAGCATTATTTCTCATTACTGGCTCAATAAGATTTATCCTCCTGAGATGGGAGAGGCGCACACCAGAGGAGATTACCATATTCATGATTTGGGGACCTTGGGAGCATATACCTACTTTGGCAAGGAAAACGTCCTCATTAAAACAAAAGAAAAAATTCTCCTTACTTCTTTTCAAAAATTATATGAAGACCTCGAGGAAGAAGAAATATTATTATCTAAAGACGATGACGCTTGGTCAAAATATCCTACTGGATTGCAAGTCCTTGATGTCAATGGATGGACTTCTCTCCAGCGGGTTGTGAGAAAAGCGAAACGGAAACCCATGCGATTCCTCAAGAATGAAAGCGGACGATCGGTCATCGTCACAGAAGATCACCCCATGGTCATGGGCACCGAAATCTTCAAAAAAGCCAAGGACGTCAAAGAAGAAGACGATAAATTATACACCGCTGACCTCAAAGGATTACTCAAAAACGAATCACTCTTTTTCAAGGATCATCTCTTCATCGCACAAGAATTATACGACAAGGGCTTACGTGATTTCTGGGTTGAAGGAATGCCGTTCGATGAGTACCAGACCTACTCACAAGATTTACAGATCGAAGGTATTGTCTCAACATCCAATAATGCAGATGCATTACCGAACAAGATACTGTTAACAAAGAACCTTGGTTATTTCGTCGGATTTTATCTTGCTGAAGGATGGATGGAGCCTCACCGTATCTGCATGAAGCAAAAAAACACCAGCGAAAATCAAGAGATCATTCATCGTGTAATACAAGCAGCGCATGAATTAGGTTGCAGAATTTATTCAAGAGATGAAGATGGATTTGTGACGCTAAGAATCGCCAACTCCACCTTAGTTGAATATCTTTTTAAATTTATTTTCAACGCCGAAGGAATCAGTAAAGAAAAATGCTTGCCGGTTGAGATTCTGACATACAACCTCCAGTTTGTGAAAGGACTCATCGCAGGAATTCTTGATGGCGACGGGTCTCTAGCCACCTCAAAAACAAACCTCGTGATACGAACGGCATCAAGAACAATGTTAGAGCAATTGGCAATGGTTCTCAATATCTTAGGATTTACCGCGAGGGATAGAAATATCGAGGGTGTTGGTACGACAAGGGAATACCATGGTAGGCAAATCATCCAGCAATATCCACTCTTTGGTGTAAGTTTTAGAACGACGAGTGCCACGCTCCCCTCCCAGTTGTATCAGTCGGCACAGATCTCGTCCAAAGCATGGCGAGCGGAAGGATTCGGATGGCATAAGGTTCTGAACAATGAACCAACGGAAATCCTTGATGACTACATTTACGATATCACGACATCATCACATACCCTCATCGTAAACGGTATGTGGAATCACAACTGTGTCGGTTGGGACCTCAAGGATTTATTGTTACTCGGGTTTAAAGGAGTCTCTGGGAAAATCGAAAGTAAACCAGCAAAGCACTTCAGTACTGCGTTGATGCAAATTGTGAATTATCTATACACGCTACAGGGTGAGGCTGCGGGTGCACAGGCATTATCGAATTTTGATACCTTGCTTGCACCGTTCATAGAAAAAGACGGTCTCCAGTATGAGAACGTGAAACAAGAGATGCAGAAATTCATGTTCAACATGAATGTGCCTACGAGGGTCGGGTTTCAAAGCCCGTTCACGAACATTACTATGGACCTTACCGTCCCTGGTTACATGAGTGAGGAGCCAGCGATTATCGGAGGGGAGCTCACCGACAATAACTACAACGAGTACTCTGATGAGATGGACATGATGAACCATGCGTTCGCAGAGATCATGAACGGCGGCGATGCCAAAGGCAGACCATTCACATTCCCAATACCGACGTATAACATTACGAAGGATTTCAACTGGGAGAACGACGGCCTTGAACCACTCTGGGAGATGACCGCGAAATACGGGATACCATACTTCAGCAACTTCATCAATAGTGACATGAAACCAGACGACGCACGCAGTATGTGTTGTAGACTTAAATTGGACAACAGGGAATTAAGGAAACGGGGCGGAGGGCTCTTCGGTGCGAACCCAAAAACAGGTTCTATCGGTGTTGTCACCCTGAATATGCCGCGAATTGGTTACCTAGCAAAAGATGATAATGATTTTTTCGAACGACTCGACAGGCTTATGGTGCTTGCGAAACAGAGTTTGGAAATCAAACGAGAGCTTATTGAAAATCTAACTGCGAGCGGACTGCATCCATACTCACGATTCTATCTTTCTGATGTGAATAAGGTCTTTGGTGAGTACTGGAAGAATCATTTCTCTACCATTGGTCTGATAGGTATGAACGATGCGTTACTGAATTTCATGAATAAAAGCATCGCAGATAAAGAAGGCAAGGCGTTTGCGGAAAAAGTCCTGGATCATATGCGTAACAGAATAGCGAATTTCCAAGAAGAAACAGGAAATATCTTCAACCTTGAAGCGACACCTGGGGAAGGAACTAGCTACAGGTTGGCGCGGATCGACAAAAAAGAATATCCTGAGATACGGACCTTCAACCAAGAGGTCTATACCCAGAATCGAGGCAGGGACGTCGAACCTTACTACACGAACTCCACGCAGCTACCGGTTGGCTTCACCACCGATGTGTTCGAAGCCCTGGACTTGCAGGATTCCCTGCAGACCAAATACACTGGCGGCACAGTACTGCATATCTTCCTTGGTGAGGAGGAACCATCACCAACCGCGACGAAGAAACTTGTCCGAAAGGTTGCTGAGAACTACGCGCTCCCGTATTATACGATCACCCCGACGTTCAGCGTCTGCCCGGACCATGGGTACATCGCTGGCGAGCATCAGCTCTGCCCAATCTGTCAGGCTGCACAAAAGACCACGGAATGTGAAATCTACTCCCGTGTCGTTGGGTATATCCGGCCGGTGAACCAATGGAACAAGGGGAAACAACAGGAGTTCCGCGATCGGACCACCTTTGACCTCCGGGAGAAGGTTCTTGTCACAGCATGAAGATAGGTGGCTTTCAGAAAACATCGTTGCTTGATTATCCTGATCGGATCAGCGCGATCGTCTGGACCAGCGGATGCAATTTCCGCTGTCCCTTCTGTTATAACAAGACTCTTGCACTGGGGACTGCAGAGATGTTTCCTCAGGATGAGATCCTCTCATTTCTCTCGAAGAGAAAAGCACTCCTCGAA
>DATMXJ010000093.1:0-3691 GCA_035561675.1 Thermoplasmatota archaeon | reverse complement strand
CTCTTTTTGTGAGATTTCTTTTGAGTAATGACTTCGATACATATGACACCCTGTATTAAGACAAGGAATTTAGTCTTTTTGAAAGGAAACCCATGATTTTTTCAAGATTTTTTGAATTATCCCATGCTCTGATAAGTTTTTCAAGATTAGAATGTTCGGTTTCCTTTAATGTACACACCCACCGCTCTATTTGTGGTATTGCCCGAATCACATTATCAACGATAGTGATCGTAGCGGTCTGCGCAGTCCGTGACAGAGGATTCAAATCGATAGCGATAACGGTTTTTCCCATTTTCTGAAGCGCCTGGCAGCGGTCACCGTCTTCGAGGGGAACGAGGACGACATCGGCAGTAAAAATTCCAATTTTTTCACACAATGCACGATCTGAATCCAAACCAGGGATTTTGGCATCTGGATGAACACCATGGAGTGTCTCTACGCCTTTTTTTCGAAGCAAAGCAGCTATTTTCTTGACTCGCTGTGGGCTTCGATGAAAAAGGTTCACCTCGAGTGTTGCTGGAATACTTTTCGCAAGAGAAATGCATTCATCAGCGACCAATGCAGTGACATTCCCATTCATGGAGATCACAGGGTTTTTTGCACATAACAAGGTAGCGGCCGCTACTTTTTCTGCAGCATCAGCCTGCGGGATAGTCATTTCACCAAGGAGATAATCAAATGCTTCTCCCCGACCATGCGCGATTAATCCGGTCTCATGAACAATACCCTGTTTCATCGCCTCAGAAATCTGTTCTCGTGTCATTAAAGAATGATACCGTGGATGACTCTTTGGAATCTTGTGCATAGGGACAGCTTGAATAACTCAAGAACCTTTTTAAAACTTAGGGAGAAAATATAGAAAATAAAAGGAGGAAAAAAATCGCTTTAACCATACATTTCTGGTTGTGGAATCTGACTAGCACCAGAGACAATCGGTTTTGCTTGTTTGTGGAATCTCTGAAGCTGTTTTTCAATCCGTTCTGCTTCGTCATATAATGGGCCGACGTTTATGTCAATCCCAATAACAAGGGCGATGACATTAATCGCAGACGCAGCAGCCCGGGCATCAGGATAATTCGGATGTGCTTCTGCAAGAATGGAGATCACATCGAACTTCTCATGCTTTCCTTTATTTAACAATACACCCGAGACACCAGCGATGATTCCGTTCTTGAACTGAGGGATGTTTTTCGCTGCTAGGGTTGCCCGAGCATTCTCTGTTGACCCGATCGCGTACGCATCCACAATCAGCTCATCCTCAGTTGATTTTCCTTCAACGACCATACCTTCAGGGGAAATCATCAACTTACAACCTTTTTTCTTCGACCAGATCATAATCGCGTTTGATAATGAGTTAATTAAATTCGGTTTTGGTTTAAATTCAGAAACAAAGACTGCCAGTTTCTGCCCATTTGCTAATGTCCCACCATAGATTCGTACAGGGGATAGTGGCTCTCCAGTATGAACAACAGAAAGAGTGGGAAAATGTGGTGATTCCATCGCTCCAATCTGTTTTAGACCAAGTGCATCGATCATATAATTGGCAACAATCGTACTTACTAGGCCTATGGATGGAAATCCTGCAATAACAGTTCCGTTTGTTAAACTCATCTCTTCAAAATCTACGATTTCGATGTCTTCCAACGGCATCACCACCTATCTTGCACTGTAATATCTCCCAAGCATTTAAAACTAATTGGTAGGAAAACACTAGCAATTATCCTTTCACCACTCCTAACGGTAAGAGCTTTGCAACTTTTAGAGAAATCCCTGCACCATGGGTGACATTGACGACTTCACTGACATCCTTGTATGCATCAGGTGCTTCCTCAGCCATCACTTTCCAACTCGCAGGGTGAGCGTAAATACCTTTCTTTCTCAGTTCGCTCATGATTTGTTCCCCACGATAGCGATGCACTGCCTCAGTTCTTGACATGACTCGGCCTGCACCATGACAGGTAGAACCAAATGTTTCTTCAGAGTTCTTTGTACCATGAAGCAAATAGCTTTCTGTACCCATATCACCAGGAATCAAAACAGGTTGACCGATATCACGATATTTAAGGGGAACCTCTTGTTTTCCGGGTCCGAACGAACGCGTCGCACCTTTGCGATGAACGTATACTTTTCGTTTCTTCCCATCGATTTCATGTTCCTCAAGTTTTGCGATGTTATGGCAGACATCATAGACAATACCCATGTCCATATCATCGGCACGTTGATGAAGGATTTTTTCAAAGGATTCTCTAACCCAATGGACAATCATCTGTCTATTGCACCAGGCGAAGTTCGCTGCACATGCCATTGCTTTCAAATAGTCTTGGCCTTCTTTCGAGGTCGTTGGTGCACAGGCGAGCTGTCGGTCAGGAAGCCATATATTATATTTCTTTACCGCCTGTTCCAACACTCGGAGATGATCCGTACAGACCTGATGACCAAACCCACGAGAACCAGTATGAATCATGACCATAATTTGACCGATATTCTGAATCCCAAATGTTTTTGCAGCAATCGGATCATAAATCTCTGCGACTTTCTGTATTTCTAAAAAATGATTCCCTGCTCCAAGGGAACCAAGCTGAGGAGCCCCGCGTTGTTTTGCTTCATTTGATGTTTTCGAGATATCTGCATATTCTAAACAACCATGTTCTTCGATATATTCTGCATCTTCGTTCCACCCATACCCATTCTCGATAGCCCATTTCGCCCCCAGCTTTAACACATCATCAAGTTGTTTTCTACTGAGGTGAACCTTTGCTTTTGAGCCAAGACCGGAGGGGACATTGATGAACATTTCATCAATAAGAGCTTGTATCTTTTGTGGATCTAAATCAGTGAATTGGAGGTTTGTGCGTAGTAATCGGACACCGCAGTTGATATCATATCCAACACCTCCCGGTGAAATCACCCCGGTTTCTTCGTCCATTGCAGCCACACCACCGATGGGAAACCCATATCCCCAGTGAATATCAGGCATCGCAAGTGATTTCCCGACAATCCCTGGAAGCATGGTGACATTTGCGACTTGCTCTGGAGCGTTGTCCGTACGAATGCATTCGATCATTCCATTGTTCGCATAAATAATCCCAGATGTTTTCATATGAAGATTGTTTTGTGCGCCTTGATAATTTGAAGGAATTTCAAAACGAAAATCATTTATTTTCCGTAAAGGGCCTTTCCAATTCATAGAACTTCTCTACTTGGGAATAGAAAGAAGGATTTATAAAAGCTATGAGACGTGTACTGTTATCTTTTTTTTAGGTATGGGACCCCAGTTTTTTTATTGAGAGCGATGCGATACCCTTTTGGAAGGGTAGAAGGGTGTCCTTTGTCGGATTTACTTTTAGTAAAATAATGAAGTGTTGACTTCTTTCCATCAGGTGTCTTGGTTTCTCTTTGATAAAGGGTGTACTCCTTATACGTACAGACGTCAAAGGAGGATGATTTTTGTGTTTTCACCTTTGAAGCGGATGATTCCCATTCTGCTGAATCCTGAAGTTTTCTCTTTTCTTTTTTCTTGGTTGTTCTGTGTTTTGCAGGTATAAACTCAGATGTATCTGTTTTTGTGATTTGATCTTCGATTTCTGTTTTAATTTGTTTTGCGAGCTTTCGTTTGATTCCACGGATTTGAACAAGATCATCTATGGGAGCATCTCTTATGTTTTCGATGGAAAAATATCCATTTTTATAG
>DATMXJ010000092.1:0-3714 GCA_035561675.1 Thermoplasmatota archaeon | reverse complement strand
GGTTAGGCGGAGAGATGGGATTGCAAGTAAAACAAAAAATTTTTTAGTTACGGAGTATACACCTCCGCCGCCTCCCCCATATAATAACGAGAATCACTATCTTTAAAAACACTGATTTGCTTTACGGGTCGATTCTATGAAACTATTACTTATCCATAGTGATTTTATCGAATATGAGGTCAAAGAAAAAGCGATACCGCATCCTGAGGACACGAACATAACAAAGGATCGCTTAGACGAAGCTCTCACTGTTTTTATCGCTGTTGAGAAAGTAGATGAAAAATCCCCATCGCAGGCTGTCGACGAGGCGAGCAAAGAAATTATAAAGACCGCGGAACAACTCAAAGTCAAAAACATCATGTTATACCCTTATGCACATCTTTCATCAGATCTTGCGAGTGCTAAAGCTGGAAAGGATATCCTCATACAACTTGAGCAGGAAGTAAAAAAACAGGACTTCAACGTGAAACGATCACCATTTGGTTGGTACAAGGCTTTCACCATCTCCTGCAAAGGCCATCCTCTTTCAGAGCTCTCCCGTGAAATCATCCCGGGGAAAGAAAAGAAGGCAGTGGAAAAAGAACGTGAGATGGTCTCTCAATGGTGCATTCTTACCCCTGAAGGTGAACTTGTGGATGCGGAGAAATTCAATTTCTCAGGTCATGAGGAACTGAAACAATTGTATGAATACGAAAGCAGTGGCACACGAAAGATCGTCGGTGAACCGCCCCATGTGAAAATGATGCAATCACAGGAGCTAGTGGATTATGAACCTGCCAGCGACTCAGGGAATTTCCGTTGGTATCCCAAAGGAAGGATGATAAAAGGTCTGTTGGAGCAACATATCAATAACATGGTGCGAGACATCGGTGGCATGCAAGTAGAGACACCTATCATGTACGATCTTGAGCACCCTGCCTTAAGTGAATATGTCAAGAAATTCCCTGCAAGACAATACATAGTTCATTCTGATAAGGATTTCTTTCTACGCTTTGCAGCGTGCTTCGGGCAGTATATGATCGCCCATGATATGACGATTTCCTACCGGAACCTTCCGTTGCGGTTATATGAGCTCACACACTATAGTTTCCGCCGTGAACAAAGCGGTGAAGTCAGCGGTCTGAAACGGTTACGAGCGTTCACCATGCCTGATCTTCATACCTTCTGCAAAGACCTTCCCCAAGCAACAGAGGAATTCAAACGACAATTTAGCACAGCGATGCGATGGATGAGTTCCCTGAAGCTCGATTCCGAGGTGGCTTTACGATTCGTCAAAGAGTTTTACGAGAACAACAAGACACTCGCCCAGGACCTCGCCAAATTAGCTGGGAAGCCGATCCTTGTTGAGCTCTGGAACGAACGGTACTTCTACTTTGTTATGAAATTCGAATTCAATGTGATTGACTCCATGAAGAAAGCAAGTGCGCTTTCAACAGTCCAAATCGATGTGGAGAACGGGAAACGATTCAACATCACCTACGCAGATGAGAAAGGGGAAAAACAACATCCATTAATTCTGCATACGAGCATCTCAGGCAGTATCGACCGCAACCTCTATGCGTTACTCGAACGTGAAGCCATTAAAATGAGTCAGGGGAAAAAACCGATGTTACCTCTCTGGCTCTCGCCCACTCAGGTTCGATTCATACCGGTCGCCGATGAGTTTGTCCCGGATTGCGAACTGTTCATTAATGAGCTCAATGCTATCTCACCGTTCTATTATATCAGATCTGATATCGATGACCGCGAAGAAAGTGTCGGGCGGAAGATTCGTGATGCGGAAAAAGAATGGATCCCTTATATCGTCGTGATTGGTGAAAAAGAACGGAAAGAAAAAACAGTCGTACCACGTGTACGAACAAGCGAACTAGGTGAAGGGGATAAACCGTATACCGTCTCACAATTGCACAGCCTTATCTTAGAGCGAGTCAAGGAATTTCCCCAGCAAAAATTACCTCTCGCTCTGTATATGTCAAAACGACCGAAATTCAAAGGATAAGAACATGATTTGTTCAGCTATCTGGAATGGAATGTATGATGTTGGAACGTAAGATAATTCAAACCCTTGTCGAATCCTATGATCCTAAAAAAATCACGATTGGTGTGCTCGGTGGACATTCAGCCCTTGATGTCTGCAGAGGAGCAAAAAAACATGGTTTTCGAACACTGGCTGTCTGTCAGAAAGGGAGAGATAAAACATACACAAAATATTATAAAACCCGTGATGACGGAAGAGGCTGCATAGATAAGACCATTGTTCTCGATAAATTCAAAGACATCACGATACCAGCAATCCAAGAACAGTTACGAGCGGAGAACACGGTCTTTATTCACAACCGATATTTCTGGGTGTACTTTGATTTCACGGATATCGAGAATAATTTCAGAGTCCCGATTTTCGGAACGCGTTCGATGCTGAAGCTCGAGGAACGGAACGTTCCAAAAAACCAGTATTACTTGTTGCAGAAGGCCGGCATCCGGTATCCTCAGTTGTTCCAATCACCCCACGATATCGACCGACTCGTGATAGTAAAAGTAAATGAAGCAATCCGTGGTTATGAACGCGCGTTTTTCTTTGCTTCGAGTTTCGCAGACTATAAAAAGAAATCAAACCAGCTTCTGGCAAAAAAAATGATTACTCAGGATTCATTGGAAAAAGCAGTCATTGAAGAATATGTGATTGGCACCCAGATTAATTTTAATTATTTCTACTCGGTCCTTGATGGTGAACTGGAGATCATGGGGACAGATACTCGCAGGCAAACAAATCTTGATGGTCTGCTTCGTCTTCCTGCCGATGAACAATTAGCAGTACTAAAGTACCTACAACCAAAAATCATTGAAACAGGTCATATCGCGGCGACGACGAAAGAATCTATCATTGAATCGATCTTTGAGCTTGGTGAAAAATTCGTTGAAACGACCAAAAAAGAATATCCTCCAGGTATAATTGGTCCGTTCGCCTTGCAAGGTGCTATCGTCGCTGATAAAGGGAAAGAAGAAATGGTCGTCTTTGATGTGTCGTTAAGAATTCCAGGAAGTCCGTTAACGCAATTCACACCGCATTCAGGGTATTTGTATGGTGAGTCCATAAGTTATGGTGAGCGGATCGCTATAGAACTCCAAAAAGCGATTCAAACGAAACGACTCAAAGAAATCGTCACTTAACTACTGACAATGGATGCAGCGTTTTTCCGTAACTATCATTTCTACTTTTTCATCATGTTCCTCTGCTGGTATCGCTTTGATGATTTGATATTCAAATGCAAGACCGATAGAATGTGCTTGAATGGTATTTTTCAGCAAGCGATCGTAATAGCCCATTCCATGGCCGATGCGGTTTCCATATACATCAAAAACGATCCCGGGGACGATGAGAAGCTCAACTGAAGTAACCGGGACTTCACGGAAGCAATTTTCACGCGGTTCTAGGATGGAATATGCGCAGGGACTAAGATCCTCCCAGCAAAGCAGTCTAGATAAACAGATTGTCTTTTTCTCTTTATCAGTTTTTGGGACTAACACGGTTTTTCCATTCATTAACGATTCCTTTATCATGACATGAGTGTCGACTTCATTGTCGTACGAAACATAAAAAAGAATATTCTGGGCGGTATGATACCACGGTAAAGAAAAAAGGCGGTGTTGAATCTGTAGGCTTTTTTTCTCTACCTCCGATTTCGATAATTCTTTTCGTTTAATTAAGAATTGTTC
>DATMXJ010000091.1:0-4588 GCA_035561675.1 Thermoplasmatota archaeon | reverse complement strand
GATCACTGCGGTCTTGAATGCATCCTTTCCCTTCGTTGAGGAATCTGCAAAAAACTCTTGTAGGTCCATGCATGTTTTTGTTACTTCTTGAATCAAAGGAATAGGCAGAGTAGGATTGGTGAGATTGCCTTTTTTCGTCGGAGCAGGTGCTTGTTTTTTCCTGAGTAAAAAAAGAACGAGCGATACGCTAAGTGCGACGATTATCGCGACTGCGATATTCAAGACGGGGATTCCCTCAGCATTCTGGATAGGAATAATCCTAACGGTGATTTTCTCAGAAGTAGCACTCCTCCATTGCGCATCGGTGGTGTCAAACATCGCATACATTTGGTAGATGTCGTTTTGTTTCAGAGCCTGTGTCCCAGAGGTGAACCGATAATACCCGTTCGTATCGGTCATCGCGAAACCTATTTTGTTAGTATTGATGAAAACATTTATCGTTTTATTCTCCAACGCTGACCCGTCGACCATACTTGTTAACCTACCTGTACACTGGAGGGCATCTCCGATAGTAAGATTCGTTTTCGCTACTGCAAATGTTAAGACTGTTGGCGTATCGATACTGAGTTCGGTCTTTTCCGACACACACGCAAGGTAGATAGTTTCCGGGGTAAAAGCTGCAGATGCACCATATCTTCCGAATGCAAGCGTCCGTGTACACAGGTAGCTGAAATTCCCTTGACCATCAGATCGAAGCGAGACGTTTTCCCCCGCGAATTGCAGGATTATAGGTGCAGAAAAACCACGGTCCTTATAATCCACAAGCCTGCCTGAAAACAGTATCGATTCATTCAGATAGTAATGAGTTTTCGGAACAACAAGAGTAACGCGGGTCTGGATTCTCAGAACAGTAATTGTAACATTCCTTGAAAAAATCGCTGAATGATTATATACTGTAGAAACCATGATCGTATGCGCCTTAGGCACGGTCGTCAACGACACGGGTATAGAACTTTTGAAAACACCCGCAGCACGCGTCACGGTCATGTTTATTTTTTGTCCATCCCAAAGAACATCGATAGACTGGTTCACAATAAACCGACGCTGCGCAAGAAACACCCCATAGAGCGAAACATCCTCACCAAGATACACGGTCGTATCGTCGACATACACGGAAAGATATGGCTTTTCGCTTTCCACCATCGTCAACAACGTCGTAATGTATCCCTCATAAAGGATAACCATCTGTTGCGCGTCTGCAACTAATCCACGGAGCGTATCAACAGAAAAACCTTCTTTAAACGCTCCAAGATTTGTCTCGATATCTTGAAGTGTGCCTGAAAGACTCTGAACCAATGACTGCGCATAAACGAGACAATAGAGCGTATACATTGCATTTGTTCTATTCACCACACCATCGACTACCTTCGATAGATTATTTGTCAGATCTCTATGAACAGTCACAAACAACGAAACATTACTACCGAGTTCTTTCAAAGGCAGTAAAAAATCTTTCAGATACTGATAGCTCCCAGCCTCGTTCTGTAGTTTCCCAATACTATCTGTAGAATATAACAGTTTTTGTGTGAGTTCATCTCCCTTTTGAACCGAAAGAAGCAGCGGTTCCTGCGCACATTGTATCGTGAGCGGTTCACCAAATTGAATCGTGCAATTCCCTTTCAACGAAAATCTTAACGCCTCTTCACAGAGCATCTTTGCATCATCAAAAAAGGAAACAATCGCGATCAGATCCTCGGTGGCGGCATCGAAATTCTCATGTGGTGTAATCACTGCAGAAACAGTAGATGGCAACAAAATAATACACAGACAGACGACAGAAAATCCCCGCCACATCAACTCCGAAAACAATGAAATCATTTAAATTCTTTTGGATGATATCGATACCATCAATTTGAGACAGATATCCTATGACGCTACCTTTTTCACTACAACAACCACATATCCGAGCAAAAATCATCGGTATTCTCCTCATTACATTCGGGAGTATTTTTTTCCTCAACTACTTCATTTATAACGATCAACTCTCCCTCAAAATCGGGTTTACTTCACTGCTCATTGGTCTGTTCACCATCGCTATGATCACAGAAAAAAGCATTCCTCAGAGGATTAGCGAAACACAGATCCAAGGAAATCTTCATGCGGTTACCACCATTACTCAAGCACTCAATCTTTCAGGAAATGCCATCTTTCTTCCAACCTCAACAATCCTTACAAAAGAGCGCGTCTTCATCCCCCTCAATAACACCCAAAGAAAGATCTCTGAATCTCTCGATGATGATTTTGTTTTCTCAACAGGTCAGGGAGGAGAGAGCCTTGGTGTCGCACTCCCACCTTCAGGGTATTCAATGCTCCAGGAGCTTGAAAAAGAAGCAGATTTTAGCAATACAGATCTTGACGCTATCGAAGAAAAACTACAAACCTTTATCGGCATGAACCTTCTCAAATCCATCTCTTTTACCCAGAACGAAAAAGATTGGCGTCTTACAGTGGAAAAACCTCTCCTTTGTCCGAATAATATTCTCCTCTGCAGACAATACCCCTGCCCGACCTGTAGCGCAGCCCTCATTGCACTCACTCGATCATCAAAACAAAAAATCAGGATAAACGATGTGATAATTGCAGGGAAAAAGACCGCGTTTCATCTCAGACCTGAGGAGTGATCACCGTGTTAATGTCGGAGAAGATAACCCTCGTCGTGGCAGCATGGATTCTTATCGCCTTCTTCATCACCGGTGACACTGATTTGGAGGTGTTCTTCATTCTCATCTTCATCGGTGTCCTTATCACCCGTCAACTTACTGATGTGTTCACCACGAGTAATCTCAAGGATCGGATAGACATTTTCATCTACATCTTCATCATCCTCTTCGTTGTCATTGTCGGAAAAAAGATAATAAACATTCTTGGAATGTAACGTGACACCATGAAACATGTATTTACACGGTATCCTCTCGATCTTCTTCTTTGTGTACTCGTAAGCATCCTCATACTGCCTCTTGTTTTCTTTCATGTTGATCAAACCCTTCGTGTCCTTTTTGGGCTCCCGTTTATCTTGTTCATCCCAGGTTATGTTCTTATCTTTGTTTTGTTTCCAATGAAAAAAACTGAGAAAGGCATCGATAGCATCGAACGTATCGCACTGAGTTTCGGTCTGTCGATAGCGGTGGTTCCGCTCATCGGCCTCATCCTCAATTTTACTCCGTGGGGAATTCGACTAGAACCTATTCTTCTGTCGCTGTTTGGTTTTATCATCATTGTAGGTCTGCTTGGATGGTATCGATGGACAAACACCAATCCTGCGGAGAGACTCACGGTATCGCTGACGATATCGATACCAAAAGCAGAAAACAGAATTGACCGATTGCTTACCATCGTCCTTGGCTTAGCGATCCTTGTAGCAATTGCAGCGCTCATGTATGTTATTATTGCTCCGAAAACAGGTGAGAAATTCACTGAGTTCTACCTGCTGAACACTGAACGACGAGCAGATGACTACCCAACGAATCTTACCGTGGGAGAAGTTGCATCGGTCATCATCGGCATCGTCAACCATGAATACCGACCAATCACCTACACAGTCGAGGTGTGGCTCATCAATCAAACCACCGTGTACGACAACACAACACAAAATAACGAAACCTTGTACAACCATGCATGGTTCATGGACAGCGTTACGGTCACGCTCAATCATACCGCGGTTGATATCGAAGCAGCATGGGAACCACAATTTGAATACAACTATACCTTCAACATCAGCCAGAAAGGAACAGACCTCAAACTTGTGTTCCTTTTATTTACCACCCCGACAGATCCCTCTCTTTATAATAGGGATTACAAAGACAATATCGCAGAAAAGATCACAAGTGCGTACCGAGAAATACATCTCTTCGTCACCGTTTCGTAATTGACAAAGAAGAGAAATCGGCGAGACGGGAAAATGATCACTCTGCTGGAAAAACTTGTCATTCTCTTTTGTACCCTCGTACGAAAGGAACTATCAATCCAAAAATTTAAACAATATCTTCCTATTTCACTATTGTATATTGGAGCGTGGCTATGGGATTGCACCAAGGATTCAAAAGTAGCTTGGGAAAGATTTACAAACTCCTATTTGTCGTATATTTTCTTTTTTCATTCCTGTGCGTGGTAACGGTCATTTCCGAATCTACAGCAGCACTGGCAATCTCTGTTTCGATCGTAGAAGGTGATACATTTCGACCAGGTCAATCGTTCCACATTATTACCGAGATAAGAAACTCAAAAGCATCAGGCAGGGTCGATGTGAAGGTCACCTATGAAGTAACTGATTTAGAAGATAACAGTATCGTAGTTCAAAGTACGACCGTGGCAATAGAGACGTTAAGTTCTTTTTCTGAGGAGATACAATTACCAAAAACCATAAAAAATGGGGTCTATCTCTTGAAGACAAATGTTACCTCACTTGATGGGACGCAATATGCGGAAGTGAGTAAATCATTAAGTGTTGTTGAGGTGTCAGCGAATCAGCAACTATTCATTGAGTTACTCATGGGCGGGGCATTGATTATTACGGTCGGCGGATTGTTTTATGAGCACAAAAGGATTTCAAAGCTGAAGGTTTCCGAACGTGATTTGAAGAAGTATATTG
>DATMXJ010000090.1:0-2424 GCA_035561675.1 Thermoplasmatota archaeon | reverse complement strand
TCCTATTTTTCAAAAAGAAGGCGTTGTGAATTTTTTCATTGGTATGAGGTGGTATCCCACCGGAGAACCACCACTCTACGGAGCTTTTCCCCTTATAATCGACACCTTACTTGTCACACTTGGAGCAATGGTCATCGCTATCCCACTCAGCATCGGGAGCGCTATTTTTATCGCTGAGATTGCAACTCCGCGAATAAAAGCAATCATAAAGCCAGCTATCGAGCTTCTGGCTGGTATCCCATCGGTTGTGTTTGGTTTTTTTGGACTACTTGTGCTAACCTCCTGGCTTCAAACAACCTTTGGCGTTCCCAGCGGAGAATCGTGGCTTGCGGGGTCTATTCTTCTTGGCATTATGGCAATCCCGACAATTACCAGTGTCGCTGAAGATGCAATTAGCTCGGTTCCCCGTGAGTACAAAGAAGGATCCCTTGCTGTTGGTGCGACACGATGGCAGACTATTAGTAAAATCGTTGTTCCATCAGCGATGTCAGGTATCACCGCTGCTATCATCCTGGGGATTGGACGTGCCATTGGGGAGACAATGGCGGTTATGATGGTCTGTGGGAACCCCACCTATGGTCTCATTCCTCAGCCAATCGTAAACGTGTTTGCACCTATTAAGACCATTACAGCCACCTTAGGAATAGAGATGGGTGAAGTAGCCATCGGAAGCGATCATTATAGTGCGTTATTCGGGCTTGCTCTCATTCTCTTAATTATTACTCTGATTGTCAATATCTCAGCTACATTCATCTTAGGGCGAATAAGGGAAAAACAACAATCAGGATCAAAGAAACATCCGATGATTTCCTTTGGACTTAAAAGGAAGATAAAACAATTCTTCTATCTCATCATAGGGGCATTCCTTGTCGTAATCCTTCTCATGGCCGTTGGGATCATCCCGACTATTGGTATTCTTCTTAGTATTGCCATGATGTATTATATTTTGAAAAAAATCTCGACAAAGATAAAACAGAGAATCGCATTTAGTGTCATTTCTGCAAGCCTTATCCTAGTTCTTATCTTCCTTGGTATTATTCTTGTTTATATTGTGACCAATGGCGCTGGAGCTCTGAGCTGGGAGTTCATCACAACTGGACCAAGTGATCTTGGACGATCAGGAGGTATCTTCCCAGCAATCATAGGAACATTATACTTAGTCGCTGGGGCTATTGCCATTTCGTTACCATTAGGTGTTAGTGCGGCGATTTTTTTACAAGAATACACTAGAGAAGGTACAATTACAAAAATAATTCGTGCAGGTGCCGATTTGCTCAATGGGACCCCGTCCATAGTCTTTGGGTTATTTGGTTTTGCGTTTTTCGTCCTATACCTCAAATTAGGGTTTTCTTTACTTGCCGGACAAATCACGTTGGCATTCATGATTCTTCCAACCATTATCCGAACGACAGAAGAAGCACTAAAGAGTATTCCACAATCGCTACGAGAAGGAAGCTATGCGCTAGGCGCTTCAAAATGGCAGACGATACGAAACGTAGTACTACCACCAGCGACACCAGGGATTCTTACTGGAGCAATCCTTGGGATAGGGAGGGCTGCTGGAGAAACCGCTCCTATTTTATTTACCGCGGTTGTTTTCTCGAATTTTATTCCAGGTTCGGTATTACAGCCAGTTAATGCACTCCCCTACCATCTCTTTACCCTTGCAACATCAATACCTGGGTCACAACAGAACCAGGCAGGAACCGCTCTTATGTTGTTACTTATCGTCATTGGGATTTATTTGATTGCAATCCTCCTACGCAATCGCTTTAGAAAAAAAATGAAATGGTGAACATCACATGGGAAAGAAAGAACAGATACTCAGAACGGAGAACCTAAATCTTTGGTATGGCGAGAAACAAGCATTATTTGATATCACCCTTGGTATTTCTCCAAATAAGATTACCGCGTTAATTGGTCCTTCTGGCTGTGGAAAATCGACCTTAATTCGGTGTTTCAATCGCATGAATGATGTCATTGACAAATGTAAAGTCACGGGGGAGGTTTATTTCCATGAAAATAACATCTATGAACCAGACGCGGATGCTGTTGAGATACGAAAAAAAATTGGTATGGTGTTCCAAAAACCAAACCCGTTTCCAAAAACCATATATGAAAATGTGGCATATGGTTCAAAAGTACAGGGAATTACCGATAAAAAGAAACTAGATGAAATCGTAGAAAAAAGCCTCAAAGCTGCAGCACTATGGGACGAAGTAAAAGATCGATTATATGAATCAGCAATGGGTCTTTCCGGTGGACAACAACAACGATTGTGTATTGCACGATCGCTCTCAATAGAACCAGAGGTAATCCTCATGGATGAACCATGTTCAGCTCTTGATCCAATTGCAACAGCAAAAATCGAAGATCTTATGACCGGATTGAAAAGGAAATATACCGTAATCATTGTCACCCACA
>DATMXJ010000089.1:0-3231 GCA_035561675.1 Thermoplasmatota archaeon | reverse complement strand
GGTAATATCGATGTCTTCTGCAACGATGACCGAATCAAGATTCGTCATCCTACTTTTTCCAATAAGCGGAAATCCACCCATGTCCTGAATAAGAGGAGAATCAACCAAGTGATCCATTGGAAGACCGGTGAACGACCCATCGATTGAGGTTTTTCCGATAAAAAACACTTCGGTATCCTCGGTAAGGGTTGCTCTAAGGGTATGCGACGATGTAAAAAAAGCGGTTGCTGAAGGAGGCATTAAGGAAAATATGATAATGATTCCTATGAGCAGATACGTTGCTTTCATCTGAACCGCTGATGTCGCTTGGGTTCTTAAAAGTTTTTTCATTGCAAAGTAAAGACTTTTATCATATACGGAGATATCTTATATGAGGATGGAATCATGTGGGAAAAGAAATCATCTGGAATGTTTGTGAAAAAAACTGAGAAAGCAGTCCGGAAGATTGCTGATAGGAAGACTGAGATGATTGAACAGACCGCGGAATGGATGAAGAAATACCAATATGCGGAATGGCCAAAAAACCCTGACAAACTCGAACAAGAGATGAAAAATAAGATCACGACAGCACTTTCTGAGGAGATGACCCACGAGCCTGCGTTCCTTGCATGGGTACTGTACCAAGTCGCCGGGGATCTTGTGAAGCATCAGGAAGTAAAAGCGATATGGGAGTAATCATGATCATCTCTCTATCTTGTCGGTTTTGTTAAAAATATAAAAATTATAGATATTTTTTCAGGACGTTTGGGATTTCTTCGATGATATCGGTTGCGAGTAACCCGTAGGATTTTTTCTGGAACGCCTCGTTTCCCGCCGCCCCATTGAGGAATGCTGCGATTCGGACCGCCTCAAATGGTCGCACTCCTTTTGAGAGGAGCGCTCCAATGATGCCTGCCAGGACGTCTCCAGTCCCCCCGACGGTCATCGCTTCATTATGGACCTTGTTTTGTCTGAAGTCTGTCCCGTTGCTCAGAACGTCTATGTATCCTTTCAGGAAAATCGTTATCCCGAGTTTTGCCGCCCATTCGTTCACAACAGCAATCCGTATGTCAAGATCTTGTGAAAGTGTGATCCCTGTGAGTTTTTTGAACTCACCTACATGAGGGGTGACCACGGTTGTTGTATTTCTTATAAGAGCAAGGTTTTCTCCGACTGGTTTGAGAGCATCTGCGTCGAGGATCAATGGTTTTTTTTCTGCTATGATGCGTGTTACTAACGGGATGATTGCCTCCTCAGTTTCAGATGCGGTTCCCAATCCTGGTCCAAGAACCACCCCGGTGCATTTCCCAAGGAGTTGTTCGATTTGAGGGAGATCCTCTTTGGTGAGCATATCGTGTGCTAAATCTTTAACAATGAAGTTTGGTGAAAAAGTAGCGATAGACTCCCAGGAGCGTTGTGGTGTCGCGATATAGACAAGGTCCACACCGGTTCGTAACGCTGCAAGACCGCTTAAAGCCGGTGCCCCGATATACGGACCTCCACCGATGACAAGGACGATTCCATTCTCTCCTTTGTGTGATTTTTTCGCAGGACGCGGATAGTACACAGAAAGCTCACCAGGCCCAACATACGTGAGTGCCTCTTGAGGAATGCCGATATCAACAATAGTGATTTTTCCGCTGTTCTTTTCGTTCATCCCTTCTTTTCTATCATGAAATGTGACCGTGTGATCAGGAGTGATTTTATGAGTGGAGCCTAGACCGGTGGGGACATCCACCGAGACAATGATTTTTTTCTGTGTTTCGTTTATCTTTTTCACGATGGTCATATATGGTTCTTTTAGCTCACCAGCCAATCCAGTTCCGAGGAGCGCGTCAATGAGAACATCGTTTTCTGTGAGAAGATTATCGAGATCTTTGAGTGAGGTATAGATCTTTACCTCATAAGTCTGGAGTCTCTGAAAATTTTTCTTTGCAATCTCTGTTTTAATATCAGGTCCTGCAAGAAGCACACTGACCTTGTAATATTGGGTGAGGTATCGCGCGGCGACGAACCCATCTCCACCATTGTTACCTGTTCCGCAAAGGATGAGGATGTTTTTCTTTGTGTCTTTGATTATGTTCGTTACAAACTCGGAAATATTTCTTCCGGCGTTCTCCATTAGTTGTAATGTTGGAACGCCAAAGTACTCTGAGTTGCGATCGATGACTTTCATTTCCGCTTCTGAAATCATACCAAAAATGTTAAACGAATAGAACTCTATATACGCTTCGGAACCATCGAAGGATTTGTTATCTATGATGCCAGGTAAGATGAATAGTAGGCAGCTTGCTCAGATGATGAAACGATTCGGGATTAACGTCAAGAACATCGATAACGTAGAAAAAGTTCTGATTCAAACAGATACAAAGGAATATGTGTTTGATTCTGCTGAAGTCACAGTGATGGAGGCGCAGGGACAGAAGACGTTTCAGATCATCGGGGAACCAATCGTGAAAAACAGAGGGGCAGAAACCCAAGACACTCAAAAAGAGGATGTCAAATTAATCATGGAGCAAACAGGGAAATCAGAAGCAGAGGTGCGGAAGGCTTTAAAGGAGACGAATGGGGATCTTGCCGAAGCTATCCTGAAGCTGACTCAACCATAATCAACTGTTTTATAAGGGACTATGACTTCGTATAAGGATGCAATCAAAGATTCACCGCAGGGTGTGCTTCTTTTCTTGCATGTGATCCCAGGGTCCGCCCAGACGGTGTTTCCTGTTCAGTATAACCAATGGCGACAGTCCATTGAAATGAAGGTCCGATCGGAGGCGAAGGATAACAAAGCAAACATCGAGGTCGTTGAGACTATCGCACGGTTTTTTCAGCTCGCAGGGAAAGATGTTGTGCTTGTAAATGGGGAAAAAAAGAGGGAAAAAACAGTCTGTCTGAAGAAAATCTCTGCAACTACAGTGGATAGAACGATTAAGGAGTATCTTGATGGATGATCTTCAAAGATTAGAAGAACTCGACGAGCTATTGATTGAGCTACGGGAGGAGAATAAAATCGTCCCAATTATTGTCGAAGGGGAGAAGGATATCATTGCATTACGCAGGCTTGAGATGACTGGTGAGATCATCCGATTCAATACAGGACAATCCGTGCCAGGTTTTTGTGACGTTATCGCCCAGAAATACCAGAAAATTATTCTTCTTACGGATTGGGATTGGCGCGGGGGACGGCTAGGTTTCTCTATTAAGAAACATCTCGAGAATCGTGTAGAATGTAATATGAATTATCGTCAAATG
>DATMXJ010000088.1:0-2082 GCA_035561675.1 Thermoplasmatota archaeon | reverse complement strand
CCTGGAGAGAGAACCAATCGTGATCCAGAAGGATGGAACGTATACGATCCATCTCCCGTCCTTATTTAAAATGCGGGAAGAAAAGAAAAAATAGGTCTTCGCATCTTTAAAAGAACCTTTCCATTACCTTTTTATCGAAGTCAAAGATACAGCTTTGGTTGATTCTATGAAATGGTATGATGAGGTTGAATATATCAGGAAACAGGCGATGAAAAATAACGAGTTTTTCGCAAATTCTCTTCCGATGATCGCCAGTGAGAATGTCCTGTCTCCGCTATGTCGGGAAATGTTGATTACAGATTTTCACGGGAGATACGCGGAAGGTACCCCGGGGAATCGGTATTATGAGGGATGTAAATACTTTGACCGCGTGGAAGAAAAAACAATGGAACTTGCAAAAAAATTATTCTCTTGCAGGTATGCCGATGTGCGACCGACCTCAGGGACGGTTGCGAATATGGCTGTGTTGAAGGCGCTGATCAAACCAGGGGAGACCGCAACGGTCCTTGATACCGCGAATGGTGCTCATATCTCGTTTGGGAAATATGGTGCCGCAGGAGTCAGAGGGATTAATCTTGTCTCATTCCCGTTTAGTAACGAGGAGATGGTTATTGATGTGGATGGAGCAGTAAAACTCATACGGCAGGTAAAACCAAAGCTAGCGTTGTGTGGTCAATCGGTTTTTCTGTTTCCGACTCCGCTGAAGGCGATCGCCGAGGCAGCCCATGAGGTCGGTGCGTACGTTGTGTATGATGCAGCTCATGTGCTTGGTTTGATCGCAGGGAAACGTTTCCAGGATCCACTGCGAGAAGGTGCTGATGTGATGAATGGAAGCACCCATAAGACATTGCCTGGCCCACAGGGCGGGATGATTCTCTCAGATCATGACCCGGATAGTGAGGTTGAGAAAGCGTTCCTGCGTAAACTCGGATTTGGGGTGTTCCCTGGTGTTACCTCCTCATATCATCTGCATCATGTGGCTGCGAAAGGAATCGCCTTTGCCGAGCATCTTGAGTTCGGGGAGGCGTACGCAGATCAAACGATAAAGAACGCGAAACGACTTGCTCAGGCACTCTATGAACAAGGGTTTAAGGTGTTTGGGGAGAAACTTGGTTTTACGAAATCCCATCAGGTTCTTGTGGAGATTGGTCTTGGGAAGGGGAAGGAAGCCTCGAAAATACTTGAGGATGGAGGGATTGTCACGAACATGAATATGATCCCTGGTGATGTCGATCCGTTGAACCCTTCTGGGCTCCGATTGGGCACGCCTGAGCTTACTCGTATCGGGATGAAGGAAAAGGATATGGACGATGTTGCGGTCTTTTATGCTCGAGTGTTGCTGAAGAAAGAATCTCCGAAGAAAATCAGAGATGATGTCAAAGAATTCCGTAAGGATTTCCAGGAACTCCATTATTGCTATAAGGAAGGGTTCCGGGGATATGATTATACTAAGTTGATTTAATATGAGGGTGGCACTTTCCGGTACCCCAGGAACCGGAAAAACCTCGGTTGCGACGGCTCTGAAGAGACATGGGTACAGCATTGTTCACCTGCACGCGTTTGCAAAAGAGAACCACTGCATTGCGGGGGTTGATACGAAAAGAGACTCCCAGCTTATTGATATGGTGAAGTTGGACAAGGCAATTCAGAAGAACTTCACTACGGATGCTCTTGTTTTTTTTGACGGGCATATCGGGCATATTCTGAACACAATGGACAAAGTGATTCTTCTGCGTTGTCATCCTAAGGAACTTGAAAAAAGGCTTCTTAAAAAAAAATGGAGTGCTAAAAAAATAAGGGAAAATGTTGATGCGGAAACCATTGATATCATCCTTTGTGAAGCGGTTGAACGTCATCCTTCAGATGATATCTTTGAGATTGATTCAACCAAGAAGACCGTTGAAGAAATCGCCACAGTCGTCATAGGGTTTGTGAAAAAAAATTTTCAACCGACAAGGACATATAGGATTGGTCAGATTGATTGGTCAGAGGAGATCATTCATCGGGATCATATGTAGGAGTAGATATGGTATTGGATAGAACACGTGAGAGAGCGGATCCTTTGCTTACGGTGATTGCGAA
>DATMXJ010000087.1:0-7574 GCA_035561675.1 Thermoplasmatota archaeon | reverse complement strand
GTCATAAACGATTCAACTGATTTGGTCTCTATTATCAGAGCATTTGATTCGCCCACAAAAAAAGAAGTTTTTATGGAGATATCAAAAGACTGGATACCATGTAGTATTATCCTTGGTAAGTTTGGTGAAGACGGTCAAGCTGCCCTTGAATTCTTTGACAAAATGAAACTGGCAGAAACCAAATGGACGACGCCGGAAGCGGGCATCGATGGCAAACCACAGAAGATGTACCGTTCCTTTTACTCTCTGTTTAACATCAACATCTCCTGCCCGGTCAATGAAATCAGTGAGATTTTCAACGTCTCATCTTTAAATGATTTTCAGTTCAAGAAACTCGAAGAAGACATCTTTGAGTTCATAGGGGACACGGGAACATTCGCAAACAAGGTCTCAGAGAAATTCGGGATCTCCAACACCGCCTTAAAAGCGTTAGTAAAACGATCAAACAAGTTCCAATACACCGGGTTGAAAATCACCAGAACCCAACCAGGACCTGAGAGCACTTGATTTTTTTTCACAATGGTTTTAAGCCATTGAACGATACCAGCCCCAATGGATTACACTGTCATTATTCAAGCGTTCTGGATCGTGATTCCTATCTATATAGCGAACGCTAGCGCAGTGATAGTCGGTGGTGGGACGCCGATTGATTTTGGAAGGAGTTGGAAGGATGGACGTCGGATCCTAGGAGATGGAAAAACCTGGCGGGGATTGTTCGCAGGAGCCTTCCTTGGGATGACCGCAGGCTTTGGTCTTGCAGTTGCTGCCTCCTACCTCTCCGCAAGCGAGTACAGCTTTCTAGGACTCACAAACTTCGAAGGATTCCCCCTGATGATACCGATCCTTTTTTCCCTCTGCTTTGGGGCATTACTTGGGGATATCATCGAGAGTTTCTTCAAACGACGTATCGGTAAGGACCGTGGTCAGGATTGGATCCCATTTGACCAACTTGATTTCATCGTCGGGGCACTGATTTTCAGTTTTTTGATAAGCGAACTTCTCTATGTCACACACGTAACAGATGTGCATTGGTTTTTCATTCATATCACTCCATGGCATATCCTGATTCTTCTGATTGTCACCCCGTTTATCCATATCACTGCAAATATACTTTTTAAAAAAATAAAGAAGAAACAAGCAAAAAATTTAAGAATCTGATGAGAATCTCTTTTTATACTTGGTTCTCGCGGGAGTATGTGTCCAAAAAAAACCTCATTAAAAAAAACATCGAATAAGGATACAACTATTACTATGAATAAGGATTTGAAGGAATGGATCTCAGAAGAAGACCAGACAGACATCTCAGAAACAATCCATGCTCGATTGAAGGATAAAAAACCACAGGGGAAATGTACCATCTGTCGGGTGCATCCTGCAAAATCCATCTGCATTAAATGTGGGGATTCGGTGTGCAGCTCTTGTTTTTTTACTATGGTTGGGTTGTGTCAGAACTGTCTTTCGAAAGAAACGATTGAGAAATGGAAAAATAAAAAAACGGATTGGAAGAAGATCCTTGATGTCGATTGGGTGGATTAGATTTTTTGTTCCCTCTTGAGTCGTTCTCCTTCTAAGGATAACGCAAGCATCGCCCGAGCTGCTCTCCAGGATGATGGGTAGATAGGGACTCCAACAGCTTTAAGGTCAAGAACTAAGTCTTCGAATTCTTTGCCGCCCACCCAGCAGCCAAGGATTGGTTTTTCGTATTCATGATGAAGTTTCTGTTGGTGGATCATTTTTAAGATGGCGCCTGTGTACTCTCGGGGTCGTGCATATCCTGCGTGGACTGATGCGACGATGATTCCATCGATGTTTTCATCTTCAAGGAGTGCTCGGGTGGATGCCCAGTACCGGTAGAACCCTGCGTCTGCGACAAGGTCGACAGGGTTGTTTGGCTTGACGAGCCCTGGGACGATTTTTTCGATTTTTTTGAAGGTTTTTTGGGAGAGTTTTGGGACGGTCAACCCATTTGCCTCACAGGCGTCGGTGAGAAGGATCCCCAATCCACCACCGTTGGTGATGATCCCGATACGATTTCCTCGGGCTGCTGGTTGTCCATCAAGTGCTCGTGCCATGTCGAAGAGTTCGACGAGGTCTCGGCAACGGATCCCGCCTGCTTGTTTGATTGCAGCGCTGTACAACTCGTCGCTTCCTGCCATAGAACCAGTATGGGATGCGGTCGCCCTGGCGCCCGCGGTGCTTCTTCCAGCTTTGACCACCAAGATAGGTTTGTTACATGCTTTGATGCTGTTCATAAAATCTCGTCCGTGTCGTATCCCTTCGATGTACAGTCCGATTACTTTTGTCTCTGGGTCTTGGCTGAAGTAATCGACGAGGTCGTCATCATCGATGTCGAGTTTGTTTCCCACGCCGATGATTTTTGACAGTCCGACAAACTCGTTGTTCGCCAGATAGATCATCCCCATACCCAGAGCTCCACTTTGGCTGATCAAGGCAAGGTTTCCTTTTCTGGGCATACCGAAAACAAAGGAGACATCAAGGTTATCAGATGCGTTTTTGTATCCCATGGTATTTGGTCCTAGGATTCGGATTCCAGTTCCATCCACCAGTTTTTTTATAGCTTCTTCTCCTTCGTGGTTCCCTATTTCGCTGAATCCTGAGGAGATGATTATGACCCATTTGACCTTTTTTTTCACACAATCTTTTATGATTTGTAGCACAAGAGGTTCGGGTACTGCGATCATCACAAGGTCCACTAAGTCTGGGATGTCGGTGAGTTGTTTGTAGCATTTCAATCCAAGGATTTCTTCTTCGTTTGGATTTACAGGAAATAATTTACAGGAGTAGTCGGAGATGAGGATGTTTTTCAGTGATGCATGTCCGATTTTTGTTGGGTTTTTTGAAGCACCAACGACCGCGATGCTTTTTGGCTTGAAAAATGTCTCCAGTGGTATTTTCATTCCATCTTCCTCTCTTTCGTTTTTTGGTTTTTCAGACATTTACTTCTCTTTACTTAAACATACTGAAATAAATTAGATATACTTCTGAATATCTTTTTATATATATTTATTCATGATCTGAATCACTTCAGCACTCGAACGAGCCTCCCGATATTCCTCCAAAGGCTCTTTATTTAACTCCAAAAACCGATGACCCCACGTATAAATCCCAAGAATGGCGGTCGCCTGCACTACCTCATCAAGGATATATAACGCTGCCGCAAACGCTTCCAATGTGCTCAACTGATATGGTTTTCCATAATTCACCGGATTGGCTGCAAGCAAAAACGGTAACGCACGAGGAATCATCCGCAGCTCTAGAGATTGAAACATCGTTTCAGCGGTTTTCCAAGAACAATCCAACGCAACAAGACCATTTCTTTGGGCAACCGCAATATCCTCACAAGACAGGCTTTTTTCTGCAAAAGGATCGAGGAGAATCGCATGAGAAGGTATCCTACGGACATTTTTTTGAAGGGTCGCAAACCCGAACCGATGTAATTTTTTTGCCGTACACTTCCGGGGGTCATCCTGATTCGCGTGGTACACGACAAGCAAAACCGGTTTTTTCATTCTGAGATCCTCACATCAAGCACCAGATGATTCACCCGAGGAGCATACGATTTGACCAGATTAACCTTGAGTAAATCCACACGACGATCAAACCGTTTTGCCACTTGTTCGATATGGGAAAGAGGCTGCCGTGGGATTGATTCAACAGGTACAAGCTCATGATAATGAAGCACCCCGATATGATTTTTCAGACACCTAAAAGCAACCGGTAAAAAATCCTGCGGTTCATGTAGATACCCAAGGATCACTCGATCTGCACAGTCCTTCGGGGCAACCTCTCGATTATCACCAAAACATGGTTCGACAATGCCACTGACATGATTCAAAACCACATTTGCACATAAATACTTGAACGCAACAGGGTTGATCTCACAGGCGACGATTTTCTTTGGTTTGCTGTACACCGCAATCGGGAGCGTAAAATACCCGATCCCTGCGAATAAATCGACCACGGTTTCATAAGGATCCGAAATGGTTGCCATACGTTGCCGCTCCGCCATATTCCCCGAGGAAAACATGATCTGCTGCGGGTCAACCTTGAAACGAACACCATTCTCAACATGGATTGTTTCAGTATCAGATGAACCAAAGATCACCTCAACAACTGGCATCCGATAGACCCCAACAATCCCCCCTTTCTCGTTCAACGTCGTCTTACAATCAAGCCCCTCAGCGTACACTTTTCCAATGATTTCTTTATAATCACTCAGCTCATCAGGTACTTTAATTGTCACCACAGAACCGATTTTTTCCCATTTGCTTGGAAGATGACTGACCAGTTCAGATGGAATGAACGATGAAACAGTTCTTTTGATACTCTTGAAAGGCGTTTCCAGCATCTCCTTCTCTTACATACTACTCCCCTATAAAACTTCATCCCTCTCAACTCCAACAAGTCTATGTACTCTACAGCGTATTCGCTAAATGGATGGCGGAGTTATTTCCTTATCAACCACGACAGAATCAAAAAGAAATCATGCAGGAAATCTCAGAAGCACTCAGACAAAAAAAACAGTTTATCTTCGAATCAGGGACTGGTTCAGGCAAGACCATCTGTGTCCTTGCTGCAGCACTCGCCTATGCATTGGAACATCACAAAAAAATCATATATACGACACGGACGAATGCGCAACAACAACAAGTGATCCATGAGCTTCGTGCGATACAAAAAAAATCTCAGGATAAAAGAATCTATGGCGTCGGGATGCAAGGTCGTGGAAACATGTGCTTGCTCGCACGTGAAAATCCAGAGGTCCAGAATGGGAATGCCGAGGAGCTCTCCCGGTTCTGCTCCTATCAAAAAAAACTCGCGGTATCAGAAAAAAGAAAAGGATGCGGCTACTATCGAAGTTACCTTGGTGAAAAAGACCGTGTAGAGACGGTCATGGAATGGGCACAGAACAACCTACCGACCGCAGAGGAATTCACCGATATCTGCGAAAAACAAGGGCTCTGCCCGTATGAAATCAATAAACTTATTGTCCATGAAGCTCTTGTTGTTGTCGTTCCCTATGTCTATGTATTTGACAAATCGATACGCATCAAGCTTTTCGACTGGTTATCCATCTCTGAAGAAGACGTCATCCTTGTCGTCGATGAAGCGCATAATCTTCCCGATTATCTCCGAGAGTTATTCTCATCAGAACTGAGCACCTGGATGCTGAACAGCTGCCTTATGGAAGCAGAACAGTTTGGAAATCCTTCACTTGCCGATGGAAGAATATCCGTGACCGCGTTTTGTAAAGAAATCATGGATATCGTCACCGTCTTGCGGGATACGTATGTCTACGGGGTGCTTGAAGGTGGTATCCGAAGGATCAATCCAGAGAAAAACGATGCGCTCATCCCTTCCCATGAACTCGAGGTAGAAATCCTCTCACGTCTCAAAACAACCAGTAAAACACTAAGGGACATCATCAGTGACCTCTTCGCATATGGCGAAAAAATCCAGGAGTATAAACAGAAAGACGGAAAACTCCCACGCTCGTATCTTCACAATCTCGGAGTGTTCCTCGGCTTTTGGACGACCATAGAAATGGACCAATACATCAAACTCGTCGTCGATACCGGTCAAGGGAAAAACCCGAGAGTAGAAGCGTATTGTCTTGACCCATCGATAGGCACCGACGTCCTTAAAGAAGTCCATTGTAGCATCCATATGTCTGGGACGCTTGAACCGTTAGATGAATATCGCGACTCACTTGGCCTTCCGTTGGAAACACGGATGGCGCTATATCCATCCCCGTTCCCTCCCGAGAATCGGAGGATTTTTTTTGTTCGCGATGTCACCACACGATATGACGAGCTGACCAAAGATAAAACCATCATCCCTCAGATGTGGAGATATGTCAGCGAGATTTGCAACCGGTTCGAGAAAAACACCATGGTTTCCTTCCCTAGTTATAACACCCTTGCGATGTTTCAGAAGAACGGGTATTTCGCGGAAATCCAACGTTGCTTGTATATCGAAGAGCAACACATGTCACAATCAGAACTGATGGATTTGGTCAGTGAGTTTAAATCCTGCGGGGACGGAAATGGGAATCGCGCTGCTCTTTTTACTGTCATGGGTGGACGTATCAGCGAAGGGATGGATTTCCCTGCTGAGCAGCTCGAGATAGCGGTGATTGTCGGGATTCCTTATCCAAAACCAACAGCACGTCAACGAGGTTTGCAGAACTATTATGATCAAAAGTTCGGCAAAGGCTGGGAATACACCGTGCAAGCACCTGCTGCACGGAAAATGCTCCAAGCAATTGGCCGTTTGATCCGCAATGAGAATGATCGTGGGGTCGCGGTGATCCTCGATAAACGGGCACCGCGATTCCATCAGTACATAAAAGAGATGCGGGAATCAAAAAATTTACTCATGGATATCAATCGTTTTATGAATCAACAAAGAACTATGGAAATCTAGGAATTTCTTTAAGACGTCACGATATACAGAATACGAAAGTATCATTCACGTGATGGGTGAGGTGGTCATTGGATGGAACCAAGGAAATACGCAAGGCTTGTACTAGAGGATGGCTCTGTTTTTTCAGGATATTCATTTGGCACACACTGTTCCGTCAGTGGAGAAGTCGTGTTCAACACTGGGATGGTTGGCTATCCTGAAACCCTGACGGATCCCTCATATAAAGGGCAAATCGTCACCCTGACGTATCCTTTGATCGGTAACTATGGTGTCCCTGGAACTGAAAAAGAAGATGGTCTGTTACGGTTTTTTGAATCAGAAAAAATACAGGTCGAAGGAATCATTATTTCGGACTACTCTGACCGGTACTATCATTGGAACGCAAAAAAGTCATTATCGGCATGGCTACAAGAATACAACATCCCAGGTATCTATGGAGTGGACACAAGGGCACTGACAAAAAAATTACGGACAAAAGGCACACTTTTAGGAAAAATAATTCATGATCATCAAAAGAAAGTCTTCCATGATCCAAACGAAAAAAACCTTGCTGCGGCCGTCAGCATCAAAGAACCAGTGACCTATACGAAAGGAAAACGAACCATCCTCCTTGTTGATTGTGGGGCGAAAAACAGCATTATTCGCGCGTTCTTGAAACGGAATTTCACAGTAAAGCGTGTTCCCTGGGATTACGATTTCACCTCAGAAGCGGTTGATGGTATCGTGCTGTCAAATGGTCCAGGAAACCCAAAAAAATGTGACGAGACAATTACCCATGTGACTACTGCGTTAGCCGGAGACATCCCGATTCTTGGGATATGTCTTGGTTCTCAGATCTTAGCGTTGGCTGCTGGTGCAGATACCTACAAACTCAAATATGGCCATCGAAGTCAGAATCAACCTTGTATGGAGGCCGGGACGAATCGATGTTACATCACTCCGCAGAACCATGGGTACGCCGTGGATGCAGACTCCTTACCACAGGATTGGCGTGAATGGTTCTACAATGGTAATGATCAGACGAACGAAGGCATTAAACATATCTCTAAACCATTCTTCGGAGCACAATTTCACCCGGAAGCATCCCCCGGTCCTGATGACACTGAGTTTTTATTTGATCTGTTTGT
>DATMXJ010000086.1:0-6309 GCA_035561675.1 Thermoplasmatota archaeon | reverse complement strand
AAGACCTGGACTTGCTCGGCGTCATCGCAGAAATCTTCGTCACGTGCGCCATCGCATTCCCAATTTTTCTGGTCATCATCCTCACGGTCTTTGGTTTTTTCGGCGGTTCATCGGTCAGTTCCATCGTCATCCTCAACATCTTCTCCCTAGTGATGATGCCGCTGATCTACGCTGGCTTCTATTTCCTCATCAGGTCCACCAGTCTTGAGGACCTCAACAGGATCTACTCCAAAGAAAACCTCACCTTCCGGCAATACCTGAAGGAAAACGAAACACCCATCATGATATTGCTCCTCTCCAGCCTCATCGTCGTCATATCCTACATTGGTCTTCGCGTCATGGATTATCTCGGATACATCAGCTTCACGTTCTACCCCCAGCTCGACTTCATCTTCCTAGCCATCCTCCTGCTCATCGGCCCCATCGGCACCTACAATTATTTCGAGGCACAAAAAAAGAAACAGATCCAATACCGATTACCGAACTTCCTCATCGAGGTAAGCGATTCGCTGTCTACCGGTGCAACGATCTTTGATGCGATAAAGGTCGCCTCAAAATCACACTACGGACGACTCTCCACAGAAATCAAAAAAATGCGGTCCCAGCTCTCCTGGAACATCGCGGTAAAAGAAATCCTCATCGACTTCGCAGACCGGATGAAATCCGCGATCATCCATCGGATCGTCATCAGCCTGAACAAAGGACTGGTCATGGGGGGAAACACACCAAAGATCTTCAGGGCAGCAGCCATAGAAGTCAGCCAAGTCAATCGATTGGAAAACCAACGGAAAGCCACGATGTCGATCTACACGGTCGTCATCCTCGTCTGCTTCTTTGTCTTCCTCGCGATCATCATCATCATGAACCTCACCATCTTCAAATCCTTCTTCGACTTACAAGGAAAACAAGTCGGACGCATGGCTGGAGTCGTATTCACCTCAGTCGACCGCATGGAGCTCAAATACTCACTCTACTCGTTCGTGTTCGTCCAAAGCATAGGAGCAGGCATCCTTAGCGGCTTCATGATGGACGGAAAAATATCCTCAGGAATCCGCTACAGCTGCATCCTGGGAATCATCTCCTTCATCATCTTTAAATTGACGTTCTAAACAATGGAGAAACAATGAAAAAGAAGAGACGGTCAAACCACGCAGTATCAGAGGTCCTTGCGACCGTATTATTGTTAGGGATAACCATTGCATTATTTGGTTTCCTCAATTACATCGTGTTCTCATTTTCCTTTGAATCACCAGCTCCCTCTGTTAGTCTCATCGGATCATTCTCTGCTGATGGAACACACAACAATATCACCATTGAACACAACGGCGGAGAATCCCTTGATGGAAACACAGAAATAATCATCACGGTAGGGGCGACGACAAATAAAAGCACCGTACGGGACATCATCGATGGAACAACCGACTGGAAACTACTGCCTTTAAAGGATGACAAAAACCCTGACAAATGGGACTTCGGGGAAACCATACAATTCAATTCAAGATACGACTTCACCGATACGATCATCCAGGCATCAGTCATGGATCCTTCGACAAACACGCTCATATTATCAGTCGTACTCCAACATGGACCTGCAACCTCAGTCATCACGAACAAACCACCGACCATCACAACACCACTCCCAACAAACGGTTCAACAGGGAACCTGCTGGGTCTTACCTGGAAGATCCAGATCGACGACCCTGAAAACGATCCCTTCACCTGGACCATCCAATGCAGCAACGGACAAACAAATAACGGCGCGGGACCAAACGGACAAAAAACACTCATTCTTACAGGACTTTCATATTCGACCACGTACAAAATCTTGGTCAATGCCACTGACCCAACAGGCAGTAACCTCTTCACACGGAAATGGTACACCTTCACCACCACAGGAAACCTTCCACCAGCCTTTGGGACACCCACCCCATCAAATGGTTCGATAAACCAACCATTGAATCTACCCTGGAATATCCCGATCAATGATCTTGAGGGAAATCCCTTCACCTGGACCACCCAATGCAGCAACGGACAAACCAACAGCGCCGCTGGAGCGACAAATGGAACAAAAACACTCTCACTTTCTGGGCTTTCCCATTCAACGACGTACAGAATCTGGGTGAATGCGACCGATCCAACTGGCAGTGGTCTGTGGACTCGCAGATGGTATACATTAACCACGAAAACAAGTACAGTCATAAATCTCAAACCCAACCTTGTCTATGATAATACGTCTGGTAGTGATTACACCCTAACTCCAAGTAACCGCCTGAACCTGAATTTAAGTGATAATCTCAAATACCGGAGCCAGGCCCAATGGACCAATAATTTTGGTAAACGTATAGAGTTTAACTTCCCAGATATTCCTACTGGTGCAACTGTGATAAATGTCACGCTCAAATTCGAATGGAATATTACAGGTACCGCTGGGACCACCAATGCTAGACTGATGATCTACAATGGCTCTAACTGGCAAGTTATTGCTTTAATCCCATCTACTACCGATGTCATTGTCACCAAATATCTCTTAGGCAATATTAACAATGCTGCTAAAGTTAATTCCTTAAAAATTTGGTTCCAAGTAAGCACAAATAAAAACTATTATACATGGAACGACTGGGTACAAGTAGACGTAACCTACACTCAATAAAAGAAATAATAAAATCCTACTAAAAACAGGAATTGAGATATGAAAAAAATAGGGGCCAACTCAAATTTATTATCTTACAATAAGGGGCATAAAATGCGGAAAAAAAGTAAAATTATAACGACCAAAGCAATGATGCAAATGAAAAAATTTAAAAAATCAGACAATGCAGTCGTCGGTGTCGTCACTGCAATATTACTCATCGGTCTTATTGTAGCAGTCATCTCCCTTGTACAAACAATCTACATCCCAAAGATCATGGAACAGCGTGAAGCAGAGCACATGGACAAGGTCGCAGAACAGTTCACCTATCTTACCTCTGTCATCGATGGCCAGGCAGCAGATCAATCTAAAAACATGCCAGTCGCAACGTCGATAACGCTGGGGAGTAAAGAATTACCCTACATGTTATCGATCAAAGCATTTGGTACAATAGAGATACTGGATAACGCTCGTCACATAAATATAACACTGGCAGATGGTACAGTAAAGACATTCCCTGTCGGGGTGATTACCTACTCGTCTCTCAACGGGTATTTCCTTGACCAATCATACACCTATGAGGCTGGAGCGATGATCGTCAGTCAATCTGAGGGAAATCTGATGATGATTCACCCTGGCTTTTTCATCGATTACGATTCAGTTCAAAGAGTCTTAAATATTTCATTTGATGTCGTGAACATCACCAGTGTTGGCCAAAAGACGATCGCCTCAGGTTTTGGAACATATCCGATTCAAACAGAGTTCTCTAAGGTATCAAGCAATGTCACGTTCACAGACATCCGTGAGATCACTCTGAAGACACCACTGTCAAATGCCTGGGATGTTTTTATGAATTCATTGTTAAAAACCAGTGTAAACGAGAATGACTACGACCTGACCGATACAGGATATTCTTTGATACTAAATAATTTCTCTTCTCTCACCGTGAACGTCTTTTTCAAGATCATCGATATTCGAGCCCAGATCGGCCCTGGCTGGGTCGAACAACAGGGATAAAACAACGGAAAAATATAGACTGTTTTTGTACAACAACGTTTATATAGCGGTAAATATACTTATTTTCATATAAAAATTAATATAAATATAATATACGAGGGGGATGCATAAATGAAAACTCCACGAACCACGAAAGCAGTATCACAAATAATCAGCGAAATACTTCTACTCGCAATAGCAATCATTTCTGTTTCAATCATCTATACACAGGTACTAGGGGCGCCAGGACCGCAAGATACAGCCAATGTCACCATCATCGGTAAAATAGAAGATGGACATCCTGTCTTTGACCTGCAACGGGGAGAATCCTTAGAACGCGATACAAAGATTTACATTAACATCGCAGGGGGATACAACAAAAGCATCTACTCCCTTGATCAACTCTTCATGCAAAATTTCATTGGAAACCAGGTGTGGAACATAGGAGAACAGATCGTCCTTCCATCCGAGAATCTCACGGGATATGGAGGACCACAAGTAGAGGGCACCATTGTTGATGCGAAAACCAATGCCATTGTCTTCTGGGGGATCCTCCAAGAAGGCATCATCACTGGACATAAAGGCGGGACATGGCATTTCGATGAGGATCACTGGAATCTTAATATCTCTAACGAAGTCAAAGATAGTTCTGGAAACAAGAACCATGGCATCGCAAAAAACAATGCAATCATTATCAACGGAACCACACAACCTTCCAATGTGGCTCATAATAACTCCGGATATTTCAATGTCCTTAAGGATGCATACGTCCGTGTTCCTTCATCCTGGTCTTTGAACATCAGCGACGCGATAACCGTTGAAGCATGGATGAAACCACAACTCCTTCCACCGATACTCGACATCGTCGATCTTGAAGAAAAATTCGGGTACACACCCTACATCATCTACGTCGGTGGCGATTGCTATGCTATCGTAAGCGAAGATCAAGGAAAACGCGGCACACTTCAAACCGTTTTCATCGACCCTGAGGGGGGGATCACCAATAAAAGTGTTGAATATTTCGGGAATTCCCAAGGGAGCATATTACTCCGACCAATGATTACTCAGATGACAGATTCAATGTACCTCGTTTCATTCAATTCCAAAATTGGTGGAAACCTGTACATTCACCTGAGAACATATAATATTTCGACCGATGGTTCGATTGAATATACGGGATACGAACTAGTATTTCAGGATTATACCTCCTCTGCTAATCAACCAAACCGAGCAAGTCTACAAAAGATCACAGACAAACTCTATGCCATCGCATACTGGGTGCCAAACTATGGAGGTATCCTAAAAACACTGACCATCTCACCGACTGGAGAATTTGATGCATCTAGCGTAAAAATGATTCGATACGACCCGGTCGCCGGGTATGAACCATCTCTCATCAATGTTACTCAGAACGTCACAGCTCTAGCATATCGTGATGCCTCAAATCATGGTATTCTAAAAACATTCAATATCTCATCCACCGGTGATATTAGTTATACAGGAAAGACGACTCCGTTTGACTCATCATCCGGATACGAACCCAGTCTGATACAAGTTTCAGGAAAGGTATATGCAGTCGCATACCGAAATACTGACAATGATGGATTGGTGAAAACCCTTAACCTCTCATCGAACGGTTCCATTGCATGGACCGGTAACATGCTGACATTCGAAGACAATGTTCCTTGCTTTGACCCCAGTATCATCCACGCCGAAGATGATTTTTATGTTGTCGCTTACTCTACAGGGAATAGCGGGAGCACCACTGGCTATATTATGTCACTGAAACTAGGGAAAACCGGCTCGATTTTAAGCCAAACAGAATCACGAAGAGAATTCAAAATAGACGGTAGAGACCGATGTTATAACCCAATTATTCTCCATATCTATGAGCATCTGTTCGCAATAAGCTTCACTGGACCCACAGATCATCCAGGTGAACTAATTACGATAAATATTGGAACGGACACCTATCCACCCCACCGAGGGATCACCAAACAGGATTCCTACGGGATATTCGCAAATGCAACCACGGTCGTAGGGAGTATAAACAACATCATGGTCTCCGCCCCCATCTCCTCAGGCTGGCATCATTTTGCGGTGACATATGATGGCGTGTCAATACGACTGTATGTCAATGGCTCATTGAAAGGATCAACATTGTATCCACATCATCAGATCAATATGACCCCATCAGATTTACTCTTCGGGCGGAACTACCACGGATACATCGATGAAATAGCGATTTATGACCAGGCTCTTACTCAAATACAAATACAAAATCATGTGAACAATCGAGGAACGTTTGAGCCATTTACCTGATTATTCCAAGAATAGCAAACCACGATACTCAAGAACCCGTGTCGACTCTTGATTATCTATTCAATCTCTGAATAGACTTCTTTGTTCGGATTGACAACGATCCCTTTTTCCGTGATGTTCATGGAGACGATCTTCTTCTGATGTTTCGCTCCACGCATCTTCAGGACCTCGATGGCGTTCTCCCGGGTGTTCTGCCGTCGGATATTGTAGATCACGACGACCCCATCTGCTAAGAACTCCTCGACACCGGTCGGTGAAAACACCTCGGGGATCTGCTGCGTCTCTGTGATAAGGAACGTCGTCGCACCAATCTTTTCAAAAAACCGGAATAAACGTTCCACATAAAACCGATAGGATTGCTC
>DATMXJ010000085.1:0-6646 GCA_035561675.1 Thermoplasmatota archaeon | reverse complement strand
GCTATTTGATCCATCAAAGGTGATCAGTTCATGGACAAAACCGTTGTACGGTTCACCAGCGGTACCGTCTGCGGTGGGCCGGTGGTTTTGCGGGTTGTGAGGTTTTTGGGGTGCAGTGGTATACATTCCTGCGTCCCATCGTTGCGGGCTTTGGTTGATGGTGATGAGGAAGAGAGGGGTGAGTCCTGTGATGTCGACATCACTGTCGATTGTGTCGTTGGTTCCAATGTTTTGTGGGCTGAAGTGATAGCCGGGTCGGAGAGTGACCTGGATGTAGTAGGCACCTTTAGGGAGGCCTGTGAAATGATAGGTCCCTTTGCTGTTTGTGGTCGTGGTGTTTATCAGAAAGTTGTTTTGTTGGTAGAGATATATCGTGATGGTGTTCATCCCTGGTTCTCCCTTGTCTTGGAGACCGTTGGCGTTCGTGTCATCCCAGACGAAGCCCTCCAGGGTACTTGGAGCCGGGATGGTTGTTTCTAGAAATGTCAGTTGGATTGCTGGTACTCCTTGGATGGGGACTGCGAGTAGCTCACCGATGTTAGGGGTGAACCCAGCCCCGTGTCGTTCCGCATCGGAGATCATTGCGGAGGCGTCAGGGTCTGCGGAACAGTCTTTGTTATTGGTGTAATACCAGATTGCTTGTTGGATGCTGTTGGCGTTTCCTTGTTTATGGTTGAGGAGATAATTAATCTTATCCCAGTGGCTGTTGTGATATTCAAGGGGCAGTGAGGGATCATAGCAGGAGTAGAGTAGTACGGTATGGTTGACGTGCTGGGTCATTTTAATCGTTTCCTGCACACACCAACCGTGATAGGTCCCATTGATAACGTCATAACCTAACGGAATGTCGGAGAGTGTCATGTCAAAATAGCTGTTGTCTCCGTAGACTGCGTTCATAGTGACCAAGACAGTAGGTAATCGGATGGTCGGGGTAGGTGATGTCGCCACTACAATGGGTATGGCGCAGAGGAGCATGAGAAGGAGCCCAAGGGTGATTAGGTTGGTTTTCATAGGGGTTTCTTTCCTCACTAACATTTTACTTGTATTGTAAAAAAAGTTGTTTTGTGATGATTTAAACGTTTCGCTTCTCAACATTTCTTGTCTTTCGTACAACCTCATCATTTCTTCTGAAAAAATCGTCGAAAAGCGATAACAACTGTCACAAAATATTTAAATAACCCTCAAATGAATATATACTTCGAAAGGCTGATTATCACTCGATAGAACTGAGGCAAGTCCTTTATCCGTTCATCCCGCATGACTTATGGAGGAAAAAAAATGCACAAACCCACTCGAAAACGCACTCTTGCAATTATCCCCTGCCGCAACGAAGAAGCGACCATCGGCAGCGTCATCCTGAAGACGAAACGGTTCGTCAACCAGGTGTTGGTGATTGATGATGGGAGCGATGATGAGACAAAGAAGATCGCGAAAGAAGCGGGAGCCATGGTTATCTCCCATAAGAAAAACAGGGGGAAGGGCGCAGCGATTCGTACTGGTTTTCAATATGCGAAGGAGAACGATTTCGATTACGTGGTCACCATGGATGGTGACGGTCAACATAATCCTCTTGAGATCCCGGTGTTGTTAAAAAACGTGGTCAATAACGGCCATGACATCTCTATTGGGTATCGGGTTGGGAAAGGCACTGAAATGCCGATGTGGCGAAAGGTCGGGAAGCGGGTCTTGGATTATACCACGAGCATGGGTACTGGAGGATTTGTTACTGATAGTCAATGTGGTTTTCGGGCGTTTAATAAAAAAGCGGTTGAATCCATTGCACCAACACTCAAAGGGAATGCATTTAGCGTTGAAAGTGAACAATTGATCAATGCCCATGAATTAGGATTAAGAGTCATCAACACGAATGTGACCTGTAAATATAAGGATTTAGATTCGTCAACAAAAAATCCTGCGTCACATGGTCTTTCGGTGCTTGGGTATATCCTCTGGGTTATCGCAGAAAAACGTCCCTTGTTATTTATCAGTGTTCCGGGTTTTGTTTTAGCGGTCATTGGAATTCTCTTAGGGATCTACACCATACAATTTTTAAATCAAAACAGTATTTTTCTTGCTACGTATGCTTTCATGGCGAATATTCTGTTAATTATTGGCGCTTTTGCAATCTTGATTGGTTTGGTTTTACATGTCATACCTCGTTTTATAAAAAAATTTGGATAAGCGTTGTATTGAATTTGATGTATTCATTTCTAGGAATTACATCATTAAAAGGAGTATTGTCTAATATTTTTTGTCTCATCACAATTTAGACTTTATTCTGAAAGGACAACTCCATTGAATACTCCGATGATAAATTTTGGTCCTACATAACCGATGTATTCCTTTGAGATGAGTATCTTTTCATTTGAAGAAAGCAGTGTGACGGTGAGCGGGTTTATTTCAATGTAGAGTAATAGCTTCGCATTGAGATACAGCGTCGGTCCACCTGCATATTGATTAGTGCTAATTAATCCAACAATAAATGTACTATGAAGCACGGGCATGATGTGGAACACGTACCCGGTTGAGATATTTGTGTTGTCGTTTGTATCATGCACCCAGATGAGAAACTGATAATCTCCTATCTGATCATAGGTCTGGTTGAGGTAGAATCCTTTGTTCATGGAATAGTTATGTGTGGTGGCATCTGGGTAGGTGATGTTCACCCAGACGTTATCAACAGGAGCATCGTTTTCAGTGATTTCGCAGCTAATGTTGATGTATCCTCCTATCTGTTGCTGCTCGGGGGTGGTTTGTACATTTGTGATAGTTGGGGGGTTGATGGGTGGATTCATGGCAGAAAATTCATATGCACCGATGTCAGGAATCGTATTCTGTGGACGGGTTCGTCCATCATAATCAAACGGGACGGTATAGGTAGAATCCGCAGCGTCAATTGCTGGAGACGTACTATTGAGATGGAAGTCTCCTGTTTTTCTATTGACAAATTGTGGTGATGATAGGATTGCTGTCGTCTCGAATTTATGTCTTCCATCCACCCATGCTGTATTTGCTGGTTTTGTTGTATGATTGTAAATATTATTGTAGAAATGGAAGCAGGAATCAGTGAAGTTAGAGACGGAGGAACGCACTTGCCATGATGCAGAACCATCCCCTTGAAAAATATTGTTTGCCACATAAATATTTCTCAGTTTTGCTGGAGGTTGCTCGACTTGAAGAGGGCTTCCTGTGCCAGACACCTGGATGGTATTGTGTTTGATGACAATATTGTCCAAGAGTTGTGAATATCCTGTTGCTCCTTCAAGTTTCACTCCAGGGTAGGAACTTACCGTGTTTATGATGTTGTTATAGAAGGAAATATTTTTGCATCCGCCTTTTTTTTCCACCCCGATTTTTATGGCAGTGTAGCTGCCTGAAAAGTGATTGTTGTAAATGCTGATATTTTCATCCCATGCGTTGACTTTGTTGGACTGGCTTCCATCAAGTTTAATACCAGATCCCTGGGTTGTGACGATCGTATTTTTATAGATATTACAATTTTTCGTGTTGTTCGCTAGATCAAGCATTATTTTAGGACAGTGCGTCACTGTATTATGATGAAACGTTATATCTTTGCATCCTGAAAATGTGATTCCCTCACCCATGGAGCGGCTGGATTGGGTATTATTTATTGTACAGTTTTCAACCGTGAGATTATGACACCAGGCCTTATTTGGGTTTGTAGACCAAAACATTAATCCTCGATACGCACAGTTGTTTATCGTAACGTTGTCAACCCGTATGTGATGTGATGTCTGAATCCCTTGTTGTGCTACCCGTATCCCATCTCTTGAGGAATTTTCAATAATAATATTTGTGATTCTGACATAGCTTTGTCCTTTGGCTGCTGTTCCGATGCGTAAAAGAGCAGAGTTGGGCGCCAGGGTATATCCACGTCCATTGATGACGGCTCGTTCTCCGGGATAGCCTGAGATAGTGAACCAAGAATCTGGTGTTCCGCTTCTGTCAATGAGTATCCCTTTTGTGGTTGAAAAGATCGTGTTGTAGTGTCCCGCTCGTAGATAAATTGTGTCCCCGTTGCTTGATGCGTTGATTGCTTTTTGTAGTGTTTTAAAAGGGTTGGTGATGTCTCCTGGGTTTCTATCATTTCCTGTTGGTGATATGTACCACGTGGACGGTGAGGTCGTTTCACCAGGGTTGACGAGGGGGAGGAGGAGGCTGAGTAATATGAAAATGAGGAAAGATGCGGTGATTTTTTTTAATTTTTTTGTCCATCTAACGGTTCTATATCTGACCATATCCATTATTATGCAATACGTCTTATTATATAAAATTGTCTATAGCCATATAGTGAAATACTAAAAAAGAAAAAGAGGTTGTTTTGGAGAGTCCAGAGTATGGTAGTATCGTCTCTGGTACGACGATGCCACGATAGGTTCTCTGTAGGTGTGTGGTGGATTATTTCATTATTTTTGATAGGAGGTATGCTCCGCCGATGAGAAGGACCGGGTGGAGTCTCCATTTGAAGACCGTGATTTGATCGATGGCAGATTCTTGGTCGGCGTCGTAGGCGATGACCTTGATGGTGTGTTTGAAGCTGCGGAGTGGTGCCCAGCGGTAGGTGTACGGGGCGGTGTCATCCGTTCTCTTGAGTTTTCCGTCGACGTAGAATTCCACTCTTGCGACAGTGGTGTTGGTGACGGTGACTGAGGCGGTGATGGTGATCGGACCGTAGACGGTGGTGCTTCGCGTGTTTCTGAGGAGTCGGAAGTTGCGTAGGTAGAAGGAGTTTTCGAGCGGTCGTGTGATGGTGACATTGATGCTTTCGTGCTGTTCTCCTTGTGTGGTGAAACTCCAGAGGTCTCCCTGGGTTGATGCGTTGTGGTTGTCCCAGGAGACGATCCGCCAGTAATAGGTGGTTTCATAGGTGAGAATCGGAGTAAAGGTGTTGTTGGATTGGTTTGATTCGACTTTCGGTGGTGTGGTGGTCATCCCGAAATAGACATCGTAGGTAACAGTATCCCCCGTATCAGGGTCTCCTCCAAGCCACCACAGATCAGTGGTGATGTTGACGTTGGATTCTCCATTGTCAGGGATTGGCTGGCTCGGCTTATTCGGTGGGTTGTTTGTCGGAAGTGCGATCACAGTGATGTATACGGTTGCTGATGCGGTGCCTCCAGCTCCGTCGCTGATGGTGTAGGTGAAGGAGTCTGATCCGAAGTACGATGCGTTGGGTGTGTAGTAGGCGAAGAGTCCATCCGTTGTCGCGTTGCCATGGAGCGGTTGTTTGACGGAGGTGATGGAGAGGTTGTCCCCATCTGGGTCGGAGTCGTTCTTCAGGACATTGATTTGGTTGTTGGTGGAGTTTTCCTGGACTGTGGCGTAGTCGTCGTTTGCAACAGGTGGCTCGTTTTCGTCTTCAAGGATGAAGGTGGCGGTGACTGCTTTATTTGCATTCATGGTAATTGTTGTTGGATTGGTAGATCCGCTGAGATCCCCGCTCCAGTGATCGAACAGGTATCCTGGGTTGGGGGTCGCGGTGAGTGTGACAATATCGTTGTAGTAGTATGGTGGATCTGGTGATGCGGTGATTGTCCCTCCTTGGGGTGGATCGCTGGTTGTCGTAAGCGTGAGTTCATATTGCTCTTCTGCCCCCATTGAATAAAAAGATTCAGGGTTGTTCTGGTTGTGATAGCAGGTGGTAATCCAGCCGGTACTCCGAGCGGTGTTAGAAATGCGGAATTCATCAAGCATCACCTGAGTCATGGGATAGTATCCGCCTTCGGTTCCCATGTAATCATTTCCCAGGCCGAGGTGTGGATACATATTAGGGATTGCTGGCCAACTTGTTGCGTTCGCAATATTGATGCCATTGAGGAATAAGGCAACGTTCCCATTGTCGTAGGTTACGGTGAGATGGAACCAACTGTTCACTGGTGTGTCTCCTTTTCTGATGTAGGCGGTGTGATTTCGGATACCGAAATCTATTCCTTCGTCAGCTGTTTGGTTATTTCTCAGATATAGTATCCAATCGTTGGTGTTGGAATAGGTTCCTTTGCAGGCGATATAAATAAAAGTGGTTGAATCGCGGTATACCCAGGTCTCAATGGTCAAAGCAGTAGGAGAATTTGTCAAATTATTTACGACGATTTTATCATTGCCATTGTACAGTTGACTGCCATCAATTTTGCCTGCATCCGTGTAATTTGTTCCTGTTGATACTCCATTGTTATGATAGGATGTTGAATCATCCATGGTGGTTCCAGTTTCATTGAGATGTTGCACCATGACATAGTTGTTATCCCAGGTGCCTGTGATGTGTTCTTGTGAGGGGCAGGTAGGGTTCCCGTAGTACATCCAGAGTTTGGTGTCGCTTGTCGCGCTGAGCGTTGGGATTTTTACCCAGGCGGTCAATTGGCCGTTCAGATGGTTGTAGGATTCGATTTCATGGTTCAGGATCGTGGAGTTGTCAGTGTAGCGGATGAAGACGAGGTCTTGTCCGTTTGGTTGTGCAGCTGCTGCTAAGTCTAGATCAGTAACCTCAGAGATCAACACCGGGAAATTGACAAGATCCGAGCAGACTAAGGTATGATCGATGGTGATGAGTTTTCGGTATTGCCATTGGGTGTTCCACCAGTTGAGGCCCTCCCTTGTTGGGGTGGTTTGTGGATTATCTATTTGTGAT
>DATMXJ010000084.1:0-9997 GCA_035561675.1 Thermoplasmatota archaeon | reverse complement strand
TGTCTCAACAGTCTTGAAAGATGTTACTACAACATTTATGGAAAATTGCGTATATTAACCTGGAAACACTACATACTCATATACAGGAAACTTTATACCAAGCGTCAATATTCCGCGTGAAAGATGGGTGAAGAACTATGATAAGCGCGTACATCCTCATCACGATGCAACCCGGGAAAACCGACAAAGCAATAAAGGAAATGAGGCAGTTGGATTATGTCGCAAAAATCTCCATTATTGCAGGGGAATACGATATTGTCGTCAGAGCCCAGGTAAAAAACCTCGAAGAACTCTTAGACGTCACCGATAAAATCCAAATGATCGAAGGAGTCACCAAGACAACCACCCAAATCATTGAAAAAGAAATCAGCCTTCAATAATGAGACCAAAACATGATCATTAGGAAAAAATATCTCTTTTATGTCCTGGCGATCACGTCTTCATTTATTGCTGCGGCAGTCACCGGCGTCGATAGTTTTGTTGGCGGTCAACCCGCGTTTAAAACCGATCCGTGGTCGTTTGCTTTTTCACTATTTTTCATTGGTGTGGTCATCACCCTCCTCATAACACTCGCTCTATCAGTAAAAATCAAAGGACAAAGCATTGGGGCAAAAATACTAGATCCCTCCTTCAAACAAATCCGTATGGTCCAGAAAAGCGAGATGAAATACCATTCCATCGCTGGTCTGGTCAACGCAATCAATACCGTCGGGTACTGCGCGATTATCTCCGCAGTCCAAGACCCTAGTATAGTCCTATCGTTCTCCCAGATCGTCATCCTGTATCTCCTCCTCATGGAATCCATCACAGAAAAAGACGTTCCGACACTCGTGGAGATACAATCCTCCGTGATCGTCACCTTCGGAGCAATCCTTGCATCTATAAGCCTCACCGGGGAGTTTCAGCTATTCCCGATCCTCATCGTCTTCCTCGTGGTGAACCCCACCTGGGCGATCTTCTCGATTTATCAAAGAAAATTAAAGATCATGAGAATCAACAATCGACCGAATGATTCGATTAATATCCGATTCTGGAATGTGATTTTTTCCTGTCTTTTCACCGCCCTCCTCCTCTTTATCTATGATATCATTACTAGCGGGAATCATCTCCTCTCTGGCATTACTGCTGCAATCGATCCGTTCTATTTCGGCTTACTCTGTTTGACCATGGGGACGACGTTCTTCTCCTACGTTTTATATATACGTTCCCTTGGTATGGGAAAAGCAAGTGTGAATAACGCGATACGTGCCTCGACCATCATCTTTGCGATCCCCTTCTCAATTATCCTATTGCAGTTAGGAACTATTACTGAATTTTCTACCGATCCTGTCATGTTGATTATCAAAGTCATTGGAATGGTCTTGATCGTCATGGGTATTATCTCCTTTGCACTCACCCAAGTCAAAGCGTATATCTTCATCGATGTGAAAACCGGCAGACCATTGAAAGAGACGTTACAGAAACTCTGGGACATCAGAGGAGTCTCCCATGTGACGATTACCTCAGGAAAACACGATTTCATCGTCAAGGTGTCGACACGAACGCTCATCAAAGGCTACGAACGTATCATACGAAAACTCGATGAAATCGAAGCAATTAAAAAATATCACTGGGAATCCGTGTTAAAGGACTGGGAGAAAATCTAAGGGCGACTGGAAATCCTTTTATGATTTCACCTGTTCTCAGACTGGGATAGAAATATGATTGACAAACGCTTAGAGAAACTCGCCACGATTTTAACCCGTTACTCATTAAACCTGAAGAAAAATGATCTCTTTGTCATCTCAGGCAGTCATCTCGCTGCACCTTTGATCAAAGAAGTCTATTACCAAGCAGTCCAGATTGGTGCACATCCTTTCACCCATATCGGCATCGATGGTCTTGCAGAGATCTATTATCAAAACAGTTCAGACCAACAACTCAAATACGTCTCGCCTCTCAGTAAATACGAAATCGAACAGATCGATGCGAGCCTTTCCATCATCAGCCCTGAGAACACGCGCAACATGACCAACATCGACCCGAAAAAACAGGCAATCAGCAACGTTGCGCATCATCAGATTCATGAAATATTCATGAACCGGGCTGCAAAAAAAGAACTCCGCTGGTGCATCACCCAGTACCCAACCCAGGCGTCCGCCCAAGACGCTGAGATGTCTCTTGAGGATTATGAGAATTTTGTTTTCAATGCTGCCCATGTCCAAGCAAAAGATCCTATCAAATATTGGAGAACCGTCCAGAGCGACCAGGAAAAGATACGAACATTCCTTAATAAAAAAAAGACCCTCCATGTTATTGGTACGGATACCGATCTTCGGATATCTGTCGCAGGCAGGAAATGGATCAACTGTTCGGGCACAGAGAATTTCCCAGACGGCGAGGTGTTCACCGGCCCAGTAGAAACCTCAGCGGACGGACACATCAGCTATTCATTCCCTGGTTCGTATAACGGCCGGGAAGTCAATGACATCCAGCTCTGGTTCAAGAAAGGTGTCGTAGTGAAGGCAACCGCATCAAAAGGAGAACAGTTCCTTCATACCATGCTTGCCATGGACCCTGGTGCAAAACGATTAGGCGAGTTCGCGTTCGGGACGAACTACGGAGTGAAGAACTATACGAAAAACACCCTGTTTGATGAAAAAATCGGTGGGACTATCCATCTTGCGGTCGGCAGTGGATACTCTGAGACCGGGAGTAAAAATAAATCCAGTTTGCATTGGGATATGGTCTGCGACCTGCGAAAAAACGGGGAAATCTACGCCGATGATGAATTGATCTACAAGAATGGACGCTTTTTGAACATTTGACGATGCACTCCTTATCATTTATCGGCAAATATTTAAATATTCTATTAATATAACATTATAAGAGATAAAAACTATACTAAGTATTGTTTAGGCGCAGGAGGAATAAATATGAACATAACACATCATAAAAAATCTATCTTTCAAGCTCTTTTTACTTTTGTCATCGCAGGTCTGTTTATCATTCCGGGATCTGCAAGCGTTTTTACCGAACTACAAAAGAATAGCGAGCAAACCGTGGGACGAGGATCGACCATCTACGTTGACGATAATAACACCGCAGGACCATGGGACGGGACTATAGATCATCCCTACCGGTATATCCAAGATGGTATAGATGATGCGATCGGAGGAGATATCGTATCTGTCTTCAATGGTATCTATAAAGAAAATATTGTAGTCTCCAAGTCACTCGAGATCATCGGCGAAGATAAAGAAAACACAGTGATTACAGGTAATGATTTCGGGACCGTTGTTAAAATCATCGCAGAAGGCGTCACGATCACTGGATTTACTATTACTCGCAGTGGGAGCAATCCGAACAACGCAGGCATCATGATTCATACACCTTACAACACTATTATCAATAATAACATACAAAAAAACAACTACTATGGAATCTATGTGATTGAAGGATACGACAATACTATCTATCACAATAACTTTGTTGAGAATACCTATCAAGCGTTTGATGTCATCGCGAGCAGCGCCTGGGATGGAGGATATCCCACTGGAGGAAATTATTGGGATGATTATAATAGTTCAGACGAGAATGAGGATGGGATCGGAGATATCCCCTACCCCACAGGGAATAGCTCTGTCGATCAATATCCGCTCATCCACCCCTATGGTTCCATCCGCAACGCAGATACCGATGAGATTTTCTTATCGATTCAAGCGGCAATCGATGATGATAACACCCAGAATGGTCATTTGATTGTTATTAGTGTCGGAGTCTATTGGGAGCATCTCTGCATTACCAAATCCTTGATACTCCATGGAGTCCATGGTGATACTAGTATTATCGATGGCAGATACTCCGGCGATGTCATAACTATCAGCGCTGATAATGTGAATCTTATAGGATTCATGATTCAGCACAGTGGAACAGCGGAACAAAACGCTGGGATCGCCGTAAATGGGAATAATTGTTCCATTGAGCAAAATACTATCTACGATAACTTCCAAGGAATCATCCTGAAACAATCTACCAAGGGTACTCAGATAATAGATAATAAAATCTCTGGCCAAGGGTGGAATGGAGTCACCCTGAAGCCAGGTTGTACAGGTAACTACATACTTGAGAATACCATCATTGACAGCTTCTACGCAGGGATAGGGATTTCTGAATCCTCAAATAATTACATTTATCATAATAATTTCAAATCAAACCGTCATCAAGCCTATGATAATGCAGCTAACATCTGGGATGACGGGTATCCATCAGGAGGGAACTATTGGAGTGATTACACTGGTTCTGATAGTGATGGTGATGGTATCGGTGATATCTCCTATGCGATCCCAGATGGGATCAACACAGATCAATATCCGCTGATAACACCCTACACTGGTGGGGATACGACCCCGCCCATCGTCAAGATACAAACCCCAAGTAACGGGTTGTATCTCTGGGGCCTTCGCCTGTTCTCCGGGTTGTTCAGAAAAAGTACAATCATCTATGGTCCGATCACTATCCAGGTGGAAGCAGCAGATGCACAATCAGATATTAAGCAAGTCGAGTTCCTCATAGATGATTCTGTTACTCCAGCATTTGTCGATACCCAAGCACCCTATAGCTGGGTATGGTCCACACCATCGCTCCTTATGCACAAACACACCATCATTGTGATCGCATACGATAACGCTGGAAATCCCAACTACGACATGCTTGAAGTCAGAAAATACCTCTAATACAAGGAATAAATGCAGTGTCAGAAAAGACAAAATCCCTCCTCTCCATTATCCCCTCGGATGAAACTGTTCTGCGATCACATGCTTGGTTCGCTTGCGAAATGGCTACGAATTTTTGGATTTGATACTGTCTACCCAGATGCGACGATGAATGACGATATTGTCCTTCAGATCGCAAAGCGTGAGAAACGGCTGCTTATCTCCCGGGATAACGAATTACTGATACGAGCGAAAAAAGCGCTCGTGCCTGTTCTTGAGATACATACAACAGATCTCACCGAACAATTACAGCTGGTGCTCAAGGAGACTACCCTCGATGAGGAAAAAATCCTTACTCGTTGTACACTATGCAATACCCCGCTTCACTCTATTGCGAAAGAAGCTATTAAAGATCAGATACCTGAGAAGGTATTTCAGACAAGAAATGAGTTCTGGTTTTGTCCCTCCTGTTCTAAGTATTATTGGATGGGGACGCACTACGAGAATATGAGGGAAAAAATCAACACACTCATAAAAAAAGAATCATTGTGAGACTCAAATCATCTGAACAATCTGGGCGTGAGGGACTCCTTTGATCTTCAAAATACATTGAGGATCGACCAATCCAAGGTCGATTGCGCAAGCAACGGTTTCGCGTCCCACAAGGTTTGCTATTGTTGCGTCACGTAGAAACGTTTCCAAGGTTTTCTTATCGATTCGTTCTCCATCATAGAAGCGTTTCGCTACATCAATTTGGAGTTTTCCTTTGCGGAACTTCTTGCCAAGGAGATGTTCGTCGCAGGCACCGATGACAACGTCATCACCTTGTCGGTAGACTTTAACACTGATCATGCGTGTACGTCCTTTGTTCACTGTCGTTAAGTGTCTATTAGGAACTTCTGTTTTATATAAATTTCGAAAAAAGGGGGAAAAAATAAAGGGATTGATATAAGAGAGAATTGATCTTTTGCTTACTGCATGATGATGATAATACACAGTCCGATTACAATGAAGAAGCACGCAATCATCAATTCAATTCCTTTCGTTTTAGGGGAGGGGGGGTATTTTTGTTGTATGGTTGGACAGAAAATACTGGTATTGTCTTTTCTCCGGAGAATTGTTTTCATAAGGCTTTCCTCAGCTAATACTGTGGTCGCTCGCGTTATAAAGGACTTGTTGTACAACCCGTACCGATTTCGATATCATCTTTTTTTGAAGTCTTTTACCAGAGGTACGTGTCTGTGAATTACCGCGCAGAAGCGTTCTGAGAAAAAGTTATGATTTCTTTTCGAGGAGATTCTACTGAGAAAATATCCGAAGAATGGTCGAGTTATGTGCTGCTTTATGAACTCGATTGTCTTTTTTCCTCGATTTCTTCCAATTCTTTTCTTCTGGTTTCGAACGGATGAAATAGGAACACAAGGATAATAGGTATTAACATCAGGAGTCCAGTAATTACCCAGAACCAATCCATGGTGGGATAACGATCAAGGAGAATAGCGGCCACTATCGGTCCGATGACATATGAGCCTCGAGCAGTTGTTGTAGTCCATCCGATGCAGCTACCACGTCTTTCCGTTGGAAAAATCTCTGTAATATAAACGATGATCCAGGTGTATGAAAATCCAAGGAAGAATCCTGTCACCGGAGCGATGAATTTGGCCATTGAAAAAGGAACGACCCCAAGTGCACCCATGAAGAATCCAAGTCCGATACAACCAATGATGAGTCCTTTCTTTCTCCCAATTTTGTCCATAGTCCAACCGCCGACAAATGAACCGACCATCATCAGCAGAAGGATTCCAAGGAATATCAGCAACCATGATGCTTGAGGGTATAGGTTTACAGTGACGAAATAGTACCCAATGTACTTCCCCCCGATCAGGGAGACAATTAGCCAACACATCCAAATAACTGCTGAGAACAAAATGTATCTCATATCGCAGCGGTTAATAACCCCAAGTCCAAAAAAATGTCGTTTCCGAACGCCTCGCCGTCGTTCCTCCTTAATGATTTCGTATCGATATGTTTCTTTCATGAAAATCCACATGATAAATACCGGTATCATGAAAAAGAACATAGTTCCATAGTACCATCGCCAGCCAAGGCTAAAATGATCAATAAGAAGCGGGAGAATTGCAGCTATAGGCAGAAGACTAATACCATATACAATAGAGACGAGTTTGGCTCTTTTTTCCGCTGGTGCTTCTTCGCTGATTGGAATCGTCCACATGTTCGAGACAGTGGTAAATGTGATGATTGCCAAGAACAACATAAAGAAGTGAAATGAAGGGGTCAAGAAAACGATAGCAAGAGATGAAAATCCCATCATAGTGAATAGAATGAGAATAGATAATTTTCGTCCAATAATATCTGTTAAGCCATTGAGAAGAAAGATGAAAAACGTCGGGATGAAATAGAGTGCCTCCCACCATGAGAACTGGGATGCGCTGATGTTATACTCTTTCAAAATTTCTGGGATGGCGACAGTCTCCATAAATGAGAGGTATTGATCCATGATTGCGATCATACCCATGAAAATGACAAGATAAAGAATATAACGACGAGTACGCTGATTCTTTAGACTACTGCTTGTTTTCTCCTCACCAGAAACCATGCCTGTTTCACTCCTTGAATACTATCCCTTTTTTATCGGATAAATCAAGAGTTGGTGCTTTCGATGCGCGTTTTTTGCGTGCCATTGCATCATAGGTTTCTTTACCGCCTGCATCTTCTATGATTTTTTTTCCCGTTATGTTTTGATGTTGAATGCTGATGTTGACGCGTTCCATAGAAGCGGGAGCGATCCTTTTTAAAAGTTTGGACCCTGCACCTAAACCATACGGGATCGATTCCATATTCATAGTTGTTCCAGGCAGTGCAAAGAACCAGATGCCAAGAGAACCCTCACCAAACTTCGTAATTGGGATGCCGCCTGCTGCTTGTCGTTCTGCGGTGGGGCCGACATGAGCGGGGATCCATTTTCCATCAATGAATGCCTCTCCTTCTCCTTCCATCATAAAGAATCCCATTTGATCGTACCATTTTTTTACCAATGGATCCGACCCAACCATAGCATCGTACCATGTTTGAATCATGTTCATCGCAAACGTCTTATACCGTGCCTTGATCCCAGCGCAACGACACAATGCTATGAACACCGAGATTAAATGAAAACAGGTTCCGGTACCCCGGCGTATAGTCTCCTCGACAGGATCCATCTGGCAAATTTCTAAATCAAGCTTTTCTTTGACGAATTCAAAAGCAGCTTTTGCGAACTCATAGTCTGTTTTCTGAAATGCACCAAGGTGATGAGCAAGAGCGACAACCTCAGGAGCGCGCGGGTTACAATACAGTGTCGGTCTGAGGTATTTCTCATCAGTGACGCCACATTGCATCCCTTCCTTATAAAGCGGTAGTTCATAGGGCCGTTTTGGTCTGATATATCGTTCCTCGGAACCCTGGATTGTCCGGAGTTTTTTCAAATCACCTGGGTTGGTGAGTAACACCTTAATCAAAGAAAGACTACCGCCAATCAGCAGTTTCAGATAGGTTCCATGTGGAATGTATTCCCTATCCTTCATCTCTCGGAAACTCAGCATACAAGTATCTCCCAGAAACACAAGGGGCATATTATCTTTTCCAAATGGTTTTTTAGGAAAAAAGGTATTCTCTTTTTCTATGCAGGCTGTGGTGACAGGTGGAACAGGTTTTATCGGCAGTCATCTCGTCGAGGACTTATAGAACAAGGATATGACCTACGAGTATTACGACGAACTACGAACGGTTTTTTGCATTTAATTAGTCTCAAAGACAATACTTTCATGTTTTTTTAACAGCTCATCTTTTATCGATGCCTGCCTGCGTCTGCTTCGTGCCTCTGCGTCATAGGCTGCTTCTCCGCCTGCTTCCTGGATGATTTTTTTACCTTTCTCAATTTGTTCTAAAATCCCGATATTGAGTCCAGCAACGGAGTTTGGTACAAGATGGTGCATCAGGATTCTCGAGGGAATCCCAAGCCCAAGAGGGATGGATTCCCTGATGATGGTGGACCCTGGGATTGGGAATAACCAGAGTCCTGCGCCGTCTTCCCCTAGTTTTGTGATAGGCATCCAGGTTGATGCTTGACGTGTTGGTTCCGCTCCAACGTCCGCGGTGATCCATTTCCCATCGATATACACTTCACCTGCGCCATGGACCAAGAAATATCCCATGGCCTCGGACCACTGCTTTATAAGTGGTGCCCGATCAAGGGATGGTGCCACGAATTCGTCAAGGAGGGTGAGGGCGAAAAACTTGTATCGGGCAGGGATCCCAGCAGCACGACATAATGCGATAAATACTGAAATTTTATGCAGACAAGTCCCGGTCCCTCGATGTACAATCGTTGTGACATCGTCCAGGGGGGTTTGCTCAAGGATTATTTTTCTTTTCGCAAACTCAAAGGCATCCTCCGCACACTCCTTGTCTGTCTTTTGGTACGCCCCGAGTTGATTGGCCAATGCGATGATCTCTGGTGCTCGGCAGTTACAAAACAATGTTGGTCTGAGGTATTTTTCTTCTGAGTTGCAGCTCTTCATTTCAGGGGAGTACGGTGGGATTGTATAGGTGGGTGTTGGTCGGATGTACACATTTTTTGTTGTTGGGTTCTTTAACATTTTAAAGGTGCCGAGATTCGACAATAACATCTTCAAAACAAAAAAAACACCCCCGATGTTCATCTGGAGCATATGGCGTGTGGGGATCATTTCTTTTCGTTTGATCTCCCAGGGGGTCAACATGCTATTATTCCTTGCTGAGATCAGCGGAAAGCATCCGTCTGACTTCCTCAGCGCACCCTCGGACTTCCGCGCCTGATGCTCGTTTGATCTCTGGTTCAAGTACTGGGCCGGGACGGTCACAGACCGGGCAATGTTCGAGCATTCGGACTTTATCTCCTGAAGTGATGAATCCGGGGTAGCTGTACGCGGCGGCATCAAGGAACGCATAGCGTCCCCATTCACCGTACCCGATTGGTTTTAACTCATCATCGAGGACAAGAGATTTGTAGTATGAGTAGGGTGAATGGAGGTAGTGTCCTTCAGGACAATGGACCAGCCAGCCGTTTCCTTCGACCATCCCATAGATATCCAGGCAGTATTTCTCAGGGATGCCAAGGACTTTTTCGACTTGTTTGCGGAAGTCTGCCACGGTAACGCGGGCGCCTTCGTATGCTTTCCATCCCCCGCCAGTTGCGATGCCTCCACGTTCCCCAAAATCGAAGTTTTTTCCTTGTTTTTCCAGCTTTTTCATCACAAACGAAA
>DATMXJ010000083.1:0-4550 GCA_035561675.1 Thermoplasmatota archaeon | reverse complement strand
GGAAAAAAAGAGTAATTTGTATAGGTATGATGCTGGTGCTTACGGCATTTGTGGGGATTACCACAAATGTAAGTGCGGGAGGATTACCACCAGTTGCTGATGCAGGTGGACCATATACTGGTGTGGAATGTGATTCCATGCTATTAGATGCATCAGGCTCATATGACCCGGACGGCGATCCATTAACGTATCGATGGTTCATCGATGGATCTTGGTATGACAGTGCAGGACCGAATTATGATTGGATATGGATGGATGACTTTACAGGTGTAATAACCCTCGAAGTTTCAGATGGAGATTTGACAGATACAGATACCGCAGATGTCACAGTATCAAACGTTCCCCCCGTCATTAATTCCACAGTCGGACCCACAGAAGTTGAATTAGGAACAGAGGTTCCTTTAGCTGTGAATTTTTTTGATGGACTGTTCGATCCCCGGGGTTTCATAGCTTCATTAGATACGTATACAGCAACGTTTTACTGGGATGATGGAACCACGACAACGTTAGTTTTAGGGGTAGAAGAGTTTTGGGCGAATGCTTCTCACATGTACACAGAGCCTGGTCTTTATTTCATTATCATTGCCATTATCGATGATAATGGCGGAGAAGCAGATGCCATATGGGAAGTCAGTGTCAATCTCAAATTTGTGGATGCCGGACAGGATGCTTTCATCAATGAAGGGTCAATGTTCGTAAGTTCTGGTTTTCTCGCTGATGATAGCGGCACATATACCGCACAGGTTGATTACGATGACGGAACAGGGATGCAAGCGCTTGTCTTGAACCCAGGAAACAGCTTTGATTTATCACATCAATATGGTGATAATGGGGTTTACTCTGTTGTTGTTACTGCATTCACTGAAGATGGTGAAGATCTAGGATATGATAGTGCGACAGTAACAGTATATAACGTCGCACCCACCATTGAATCATTGATTGGGTCATCAGCCGATCCAGTACAACTCGGTACTCCAATTCTCTTAAACGGTGTGTTCTCTGACCCTGGTTATCTTGACACCCATATCGCAACAATCGACTGGGGAGATGGCCAAACAACAAGCGTCAACGTACCATTTGGCTCCCACGAAGTTGCGGGAAGCCACCTGTACGCCAGTGCTGGTGTGTATCAGATTACTCTCACCGTGACTGATGATGATGGCGGATCTGACTCTGAGACATTACAATATTATGTCGTGATATATGATCCAAGCGCTGGATTCGTCACCGGTGGTGGATGGATCATTGCCCAACCAGGGTCCTATCCTGCGAATCCGTCTCTTACCGGTAAAGCAACTTTTGGTTTTGTTTCAAAATACAAGAAGGGACAGAATCAACCTGAAGGCAATACCGAATTCCAGTTCCATGCAGCTGGCATGAATTTCCATTCGCACACCTACGAATGGTTAGTCGTGGCTGGTTCAAAAGCGATGTATAAAGGAGTCGGGACAATCAACGGAGCAGGCAACTATGGATTCAAGATTATCGTCATAGACGGACAGAAAAACGGAGGCGGTGGCATCGACAAATTCAGAATGAAAATTTGGGATTTGGACAACAATGATGCAATCGTTTTTGACAACAACCTTGGATTATCTGACGACGAGAACCCGGTCACGGCATTGAGTGGTGGACAGATAACAATCCATAAGAACTAGATAGAACTCATCCACCTATTTTTTCTTTTTTTTTTAGATTTTTTTTTGATATTTTTCCATTTTGTATTTCTGCTTGTTTTGTCATTCTCATAGAATATTTTTATATACTTTCCACGACAAAATAATATATGGTGGGTGGAGGTAGACACGATGGCCTTTAAAAAGAAAAAAACCAGTTTTATGATCGCACTGTTATTTCTATTGACTGCCTTTGTTGGTATGCAGACATCTGGTACTGCTTTGGAAGCAGTCTTAGTTGCTAAAGCAGGTGGTCCGTATCTGGGTGAGGAATGTAGTGCGATATTGCTCAATGCATCAGGATCCTATGACATGGATGGTGATCCTTTGACCTATCGCTGGAATATCGACGGATCATGGATAGAGAATGGGAACTATCCGTATATGGAATGGACCTGGTATGATGATTATTCCGGTGAAATCATCCTCGAAGTCTCTGATGGAACGAACACCTCAACGGATAGTGCGTTCGTAACGATATCCAACGTACCACCGCAGATTTTTTCCATTGATGCATCGACCGAGGTAGATGTGGACACAGAGTTTTTTTTATCGGTGAATTTTTTTGATGGATTGCCAGATCCACGGTCTCCAATAGCGTCCTTGGATACGTTCACTGTAACGTTTTCTTGGGATGATGGAACCTCAACCGGTCTTTCTTTAGGGGCTGAAGAATTTTCAGCTAGCGCGTCTCATCTGTTTGCAGAAGCGGGGATCTATCAAATCTCCATTATTATTGTTGATTCTGATGGCGGGGAAGCAGTCACTGAATGGGATGTTACGGTCGGCGAGTATGCATCAGTCGAAGCCGGACCGGACGTTCTCATCAATGAAGGATCAATGTTTCTAAGCCATGGTTTCCTTGCAGACACGGATTCTCTTCTGTTCAGCGCCATTGTTGATTACTATGATGATACAGGGCCTCAGCCACTTTCGCTTAACCCTGGAAATACCTTTGATTTACGTCACACCTATGTCGATGACGGCGTCTACAACCTTCTCGTCACGGCGTTCAATGATGAGATGGAATACGGATCAGACACCGCGATAGTAACGGTCAATAATGTTCCTCCATCTGTTGAATCGCTGTCGGTGTCACCAACGAGTCCTTACCTGCCTGGTGATCTGTTTCAACTCAGTGCTCTTTTCTCCGATCCAGGAATTCTTGACACTCACACTGTAAAGATTGAATGGGGGGATGGTTCCTCAACACAGAACGCCGCTGAAGCAAGTATCACCAAAATAAGTGGCTCTCATAGCTATGTAAAAGCAGGTGAATACAAAATAGTCGTGACTGTCACTGATGATGATGGCGGTACTGCTGATGCATCGATATCTGTTGTTGTGAAAAGCCCTACGACCTCGACAGATGCCATCAGAGAAATCATTATTGGTCTAAAAATCCCAAAAGGCCTGAAGAATAATCTTTTATCAATCCTGGAGAACATTCCACATCTTCTCAAACATCATAAACTACATGCGGTGATTCATCAACTCCAAGCGTTCATTCACTACGTCGAAGCGCAATACGGGAAAAGCCTCCCCAGAGCTCAAGCGAAAACACTGATTCATACTGCTCAATCGGTCATAGATACGTTAAGAATAAGGTAACAAAAATCACTTCTGATTTTTTCTTCTTTTTTTTCCATATTGACCGTTTTTTATACCAAACCTCTTCATCACAGTATTTTATGGATAATGCTAATAAGGCTTTCATCGTTATAGGGTTATGACGAAAACGTCGTTAGGGTTAGAGGAGAATTTTGAGGCTGTGCTTTGCTATCTTTTCTTTTGGGTCTCTGGGCTGTTCTTCTATTTTGTCGAAGATAAGAATAAGTTCATCCGATTCCACGCAATGCAATCAATCCTAGTGTTTCTTCCGTTAATGATCCTTGCCTGGATTTTCGGAGGATTTTTCGGATTATTTTCGTATGGGGCTGGATGGTATTTCTTCGCCTGGATCAGCTGGATTTTCTGGGCACTGGTGTTAATCATGTGGCTTATCCTGATGGTCAAAGCCTATCAGATGACGAAATATAAGCTTCCGATTGTTGGTGACATCGCCGAGAAAAACTCATAATCGTAACAATTCAGCTTTCAAATCATTTCATACTTTTTCTAACATATTGCGTAGAAGACTTTATAAACGAATTAATATATAGAAAAAATAAGGAAGTTCAGAAATGAAAAAAATCTTATTGATTGGAATAACAGCAGCATTGATCTTTGCAACAGTGTTTAGTGGATGTTTACAACAAGGAACCGGGACATTGATACTACAGATTACAGACGCTCCTGGTGATCTGAACATCACCCATGCAAATGTCACCATCTCCCAGGTCCAGGTGCACATGAGCGCTGGTGGGGGGAATAATTCGACCGCTGGGTGGTACACGATTGTCAATGAGTCCCAGACCTTTGATCTGGTTGCTCTGACAAACGTCACAGAGTTTTTCGGTAGTGCGAACCTTAGCGTCGGGATGTACACGCAGATACGACTCACCGTTGAGTCCTGTGTCATCACTGTGAATGGGACGAAATATGATTGTACGGTTCCCTCTGGAGCAATCAAACTCATCAAGCCATTCGTGTTAAAAGCAAATGAGACGACAATCTTGACGTTGGATTTTGATGCCCAGGAGTCGATCTCAGAAACAGAAAATCATTCCTACAAGTTCCACCCAGTCATCAAAGTGATACAAGAATAATCACTTTTTCCCTTTTTTTTTTTTGTTGTCTTTTCCCGAAATTACTTCCTCCTAGAAAAAAACAATGATGATTCAGTTCCGATGAGGAAACTGAATCAACAGAAAATACGATGGATCATCACACAAATAGACAAAGGAGAACAATCCACCTACAGAATCGCAAAGA
>DATMXJ010000082.1:0-2875 GCA_035561675.1 Thermoplasmatota archaeon | reverse complement strand
CGTGTTTTCAAAGAAGAGCAATCCATCACAGGCACCGTGAACTATGTGATCGGTGGATTGATCCCGCTTGGTTTGCAACGTCCTTTCCTCTACAGGAACATTCTCTTTGTTGGGGATGCAGGTGTGGGCGCGTTTCCATTCTCAGGTCAGGGAATCTACCGAGCGTTGATGAGCGGTGATATCGCTGGTCGATGCATCGCGCAGGACAACATAAAAAGATATCCGTCTATCATCCGGAAGGAGTTTACACAATGGGATGTGATGGGATCCATATTTATCAAAATGAATTTGGTTTTTCGAAAAATTAATCCTGTGTTGTTTATTCATTCGTTGAATTTCTTTGCCAGACAGGGGAAAGAATTAAAGTTACTCTCCCACTGATTACGTACGGGGTTGATTAATCAGAATAGTTTGTGTTGGGAAGGCAAGATCGATTTTTTCTTTCTCAAAGACTTCTTTGATACCGTAATTGATGGTTTGCTGGGTGTCAAGATATTTAACATAATCTGGACTTTTCAAAAGATAGACGATCTCGAAGTTGAGGCTAAATGTCCCCAGTTCCTTAAAATGAACCCGTTGGAACTCTACATTGTCGCATGTTTCAACGATTTTTTTAATAAGCGCCGGAATCTTCTTTAGTTTCTCCGGAGGGGTGTCATAGGTGATTGCGATGGAGAAGACGACCCTGCGGTTCTCCATTTTCTTAAAGTTACGAAGACTTCCGCCAGTGATTTCCTTGTTGGAGATGACGAGCTCTTCTCCTTGAAGGAGTTTGAGGCGTGTGGATTTCATACTGATGTTGGTGACGGTGCCTTCGTAATTACCGATGATGACGTAATCCCCGATTTCAAACGGTCGGTCGAAGTAGATCGTAAAAGCACTGAACGCATCTCCAAGAATACTTTGCAGCGCAAATGCGATTGCAATCCCGGTGACTCCGAGTCCGACGACCGCACCTGATAAATCTATATGGCTGACATAGAGAAGATAAAGGAATGCGAAAATATAGACGAACACATGTAGTAATTTTTTAAACACAAGCAGGATGTTGCTGCTTAACGCTTTTTTCCCAGTTTTTACAATCCGTTCTGCGTACCAGGAGAGAATCACGTTGATGATCCTGGTGATGATGTAGGCGACAAGGAAGACTTCTGCAACGAGAAAGATTTGTGTGATATAAAATTGATATGGTTTGAGGATGGAGAGCTGGTCAATCGCATAGTAGAATCCAACGATGATGACGAAAAAGTAAATCGGTCGTTTGGTGTTTTTAATGATTTCGTCATCGATGGTGGTTTTTGTTTTTTTCGCCCATCTGCTGAAGTAATGCTCGAAGAGGTGGTAGACGATCCATCCAATGAGTATAGCACCAATAAAGAGGATCACCGCTGCGATGGCTTCACCATAAAAGGAGTTGATGTTTATTCGATTGTCTCTGAAGAGTTGGTTTATGATGTCACCTAGGTTGAGAAGGACGTTCATAAGATATCCCACCAGGCGGGGAATCCATTGAATATTTTTTAATGTTATGTTCGTTTTTTTATGTGAGTTGTTCTGCTTTGGCGAACAGGATGTTTTGGATGAGCAAGGAGACGAATTTTTTTAGATACGTGGATCGATCTGAGTTGAAGAAACAGATGATGCCAGTGTTATCTGATTGGTCTATATACATGCGAGTATGTGTCCCGGGGATATCGCCGCTATGCCCGATGTAGACTTTTTTTCGAAGAGGTTTTTCGACAATCATCCATCCAAGTCCGTAATGAAAATTTTCATAGATGTTCCCTGGTGGCTGGATGGTGTGCATAAGGGTGACGGTCTCGTTCTGCAGGATGCGTGTTCCGTTATAGACCCCGTGGTTCATATGGGCGATGAGGAAGCAGGAGAGATCATCGACAGTCGTCATCAACCCCCCTATCGGATAATGGAGAAGTTGGTAATGGGGGAGTTTTTCGTACGTCCAGTTTTGAAAGAGATAGGGGTAGGCGACGTCATCGATAGGTAAGTCTGGTAGGCGAAAACTTGTGTGTGTCATTCCAAGGGGAGTGAAGATATGGTCGTCGCAGTATTCATGGAAGGGTTGTCCTGAGAGGAGTTGTACCAGATATGCTGCAAGATCGAAGTTGATGTTGGCATACTGCATGTATGCCCCTGGACGATGGGTGGCATCCCATATCGCTGGGGTGTAGTACGCACCATCTGGGAGGAGATATTCCTCAAGCCATGGGCTGGGGTACCAGGGTATAGGTGGTGGATTTGAGTAGTTGAACCAATGGTATGACATGAGATCTGTGACGAGGCTGGAGGAATGGGAAAGGATCATCCGGATCGTGATTGGATCATCAGGATAATTCGGGTTTCTGAGAGGAAACGGAAGATAGAGGTTGACGTCGTCATCAAGGTCAAATAATCCCTGTTCATAGAGTTGCATAAGTGCGGTGCTGGTGACGGTTTTGGTAATGGAGGCGACGATGTAGATGGTCTGAGTGTTCGCCTTGGTATGTGCCTCGATGTCAGCATAGCCGTAGCTGTTCTTCCAGACCAAGGTGGAATTGTGGATGATGCAGGCGGACAGGCTTGGGTAATGGCCAATCTTCAGTAACACGGTGATAAGATGGTCAAAGGACATATCAGGAAGGAAGTGCGTATTCTGTGACGTTTTACTCGTGGTCTGTGGGATTATAAATGCTGGGGAAAAGCTTGTTGTGAAAACAAGAGAACAGAGGAAGAGACTTACCAGTGTGGTTTTCATAAAGGGTCCTAGATATTATTAATGAGGTAAGAATTATATTATGTTTTCCTCTGAAAAGAGAAAATTCCAAGATGAAAGATCAATGAATATTTTTTATGTAGGTAAAATACCTCGATCTACCTC
>DATMXJ010000081.1:0-8263 GCA_035561675.1 Thermoplasmatota archaeon | reverse complement strand
GAACTGAGCTTATGTGTTAGATTGGTCGTTATTTCGCAAACAATCGCACAAAATCTCTCCTTACAGGGTTGGTGAATCCGGCCTAGCCCATTTTTTTTTGTATAGAAAATCGATTAGCTTATTAATCACCATGTGATTCCCTATATTGGTTTCGTGGATGGGATGCAGGATGAGACAAAAACAGCGATTTCTCCAGAGATGTTGAAGCCTCTTATCATTCGATCACTTCGGAGAAGTAGCGTACGGAAAAAAATAGCTGAGTATCTTTTTGAAATCAGTCCCAGCGGGAGTTATACTTCTGAGATTGCGTTCAGCGTAAAAACCACTCCGACCAATGTGATCGGTGCGATTCGTGGGATGAACACGCGATATCGTGATGATGAATCTCTTATCAGTTTAAATCTCGTCGAACAAATCGAAGGGGGGAAGCATCGGGATATTAAATTGTACAGACTCACTGATTTAGGCAAAGAAATCGTGACAGGCCTTCGAGACAACAAAAAGCGTTTCTAAAAAAAGATCAATCAATATTTTTTTTGTATTCTTCGAACATCGTTGTGACTTGGTTTTCTTCTACTTGTGCGACATCGCCACTTTCGTATCGCACTACAAACCATCGACTAGGGCGAGGATACGTATGAATGACGACCGCTTTTCGGGCTGGGAGATTCGGAGCGTCAGGATTTCGGACTAAAACTTCAATACCCTTTCGTATCCCGCGTAGTTCCAACATCGACCATTTCCCAGCCTTATTTTTTTTTCATCGAAACGAATATCTTAGAAGTATAAAGAAGTAATTCAACCGATCAAGAGGTCCTGATAAAAAAAAAACAATGCTTTTCCTGGATGAAGTTTATATATATTGCATCTGATTTCAGGATACAGTGAGAGACCTATGAAGGTAAAACCGATATTGATATATGTACTTCTCGTTGTCAACCTGAGCACTTTTCTGTTTTTAAGCCCGTTCTGTTCAGCACAACATGCGAACGTCTCTATTAAGGACGTAACTGTACAATTAACACAAACACGTCCTCCAATCGGGACTACGACGATACGAGAATATACGATAACCGCAATTTTACAGAACACCGGTGATTCCGAGTCGGTAAACATCACTGTCAAACTCAAGGATCCCCAACCTGGACTGAATGCGACCCTCATTTTCCAACCTGAGGATTCCTCATTAAAACCAAATGAAGAGAAAACCTTTGTCTTCGAAAATTGGCCGACGTCTTTATCCGGTGACATTGCTCTTAATATCAGCTTTCAACCTTCATCCCCAGATGTACTGCTAACCGAATTTAACTCTGGTTTTTATATCTATACACTACACATCGGAGATGGTACTAAAACGACCTCGACCCCTGGTTTTGAAGTCCTTGTCGTTCTTATTGCGATTCTAGCTTTCTTATTCATAAAACAAATAAGAAAATAACGTCGCTGATTCTGTTTCGAATAGAAACGAAAATATTTGATTCAGGATTATTTTTCAGTAACTGAAATGACCACGTGATCTACAAATGCTACGTCAGCTCCCTCATAGGTCACTTTATTTGAGGGTTGGAATGAATGTTCGGTGTACCCTGCAGGCATATTGTTGATAGATCTCGTTCCATTATATAAGAGGAGGTTATTCTTATCATAAAATTTAACATCTATCTTTGCACTAATCAGTTTTCCTGCGATGTTATGAAATAACCATCCGACTGTCACTGATTCTATACCTCCTGATTTATTGATATTCTCTTCATAAGACACATTGACAAATTCAACAATGGTTGAATCAAGATACACATTTTGTGGTTTTCCTTGTGTCTTGACGCTGCTTGTGTCTTGGCAACCACTTAATGCTGAACTGATACAAATAACAACAGCTATAACACAAAATACTACTTTCTTCATGTGTGCTCGTCCCTCCTGATTTCCTTAAAAAAGATATGGTACATCGACATTTATATGTTTCGATATAAGTGTATGAGTATTCAAAAAAAGTCTTTTTCACCAAAAGTTTTAATATCTATGGACTATCATTGAGGTTCAGTAATCGGGAAAAGGAACCGAAACGGAAGTAGATTCAGAGAGAACGGGTATGCCGGTACTAAAAAAATCAGAAATCATGAAGAATGTCTTACGGACGTTAATATCGATTTCTAGTAGAAAAACAGATCTCCCTTATACGATTATGACCATGGAGGATCTTATACGGCGATTAGAAACTCAATATCGTTTTCTGAAACATATTCAAATAAATGACGATTTCTATAATGAACAATCTGGTGATATGATCAGTGTCATGTCAGATATCAATACGATACCACCAAATGAGTTAGGGAAGGCGCTTCATTCCATTATTGATTCGATGAATCGATCTCTTGGGGAGAACGCAGGCCATTTTTTCATAAAGGAAATACGCAATAAGCTTAGCGATGAGTATCTCACCGTGATGAGAGATATGGGGGTCGATCTGGGTCTGATGCAACTAGAGAGTGAAATCAACAGGTTGGAACGAGAAATCATTGAACGGAAAAAACAATCGTAACAATCCATTCTTATTTTAGATGAAAGACGTATAAGGTTGGAATTTTCTTTTTCTTTCCGGTCCAGTATCCGCACATATCACATCGTAACTCTATGGTGACTTCACCTCCATAGATGGTCTGATTTTTCACCCGCTGTAATGGGCCTGCGCAGACAGGGCATTTATGCAGAATCTTATCAGGGTCCCCCTCTCTTGTCCGAATCTCGACCTGAACCAACCCGGTATTCAAAACAAGAGTCCGCAACCGGTGTTCGCTTACATGGAACTGCTTTTTTTTCAATTGTAATTCTTTTTCAACTAATTTTTTAAGAGTATGTTGTGACGTCACTGTATGAGACTTCTGAAAAACCTTTTCCACCGCACCGAGGATATCCTCATCGGAGGGAATATGGTACACCATACAATAGTGAATCGTCTTGCTTACTTTAACCTTTTTACATCACGATTGTCTTTAATAAATCGGTCCTTGTTACCATCCCGACGAGCTTATCGTTTTCTAACAAGGGTAATGCTCCGACATTTTGTTTTAGCATCAACTGCGCTGCATCAGAAATAATCATAGACGGATTGGACCATACAACCGGGGATCGCATGACATCCTTAACAAGGAGCTCATCGAGGTGATGTTTCTGTTTACCTAATGAAAACGATTTTTTTAGCGATGCAAACGCTAAAGCTATCTCGATATCAGAGATGATTCCGACTAGTTTTTTTTCCTCAAGGACTGGGAGACGTGCGACATTATTGGTAATCATAATCCGTCGTGCATGGATTACCCGCTCTTCAAGGCCGACGGTAAGGACTTTTTTTTGCATGATTGAATGAAGTTGATTTTTGCTGGTGACCAAAGGGAGAAGATTCGCTTTTGTTATTATCCCGACAAGCTTTTCTTTTTCGACTACCGGCAGCATCGTTGGACCTGGCTCACCAACTGAATTTAATATGTTTTTTACTTCCTCTTCCGGGGAAATCATCAGGACCTCTTTCTCTGTCACAGATGATGCATGGAGTCGTGATGCGGTGATTCCTCGCTTCCGTATCGACCCTAGTTTATAAGCAATCACGTTGTCGGTTACCAGACCAAAGAATTTCTTTTCTTCAGTCACTGGAATCTTTGTGATGTCATGCTTTTTCATCAGGTCCAGTACGAGTTTAAGACTATCATCTTTATCTACTGTAACCATTTTTGTCGTCATTATTTCTTTTACTTTCATCACCGTTTTCCTCCTTTTTTTTAAAAAATGTTATTCATATTTTAATCCATCGATGCAGTCTTCGCAGAGCAGGCGACCATCAATACTTTTGAGGCTTGTGGATAAAAGATTGCAATCTTCACATTTTCCAGAGAATGTTTGGCTTTGTAGATATTCCTCATCTTTTACATCTATGCTTGACCACTCATGGGAAATCTCAGTTAAAGCTGGTGATAACCGAGAGATATCACGTTGTGTGATAATTCCGACAAGCTGATTGTTTTCAACGAGGGGGAGTCTTCTGATATTACATTTCCCCATAATCTTCAGCGCCTCTTGCAAGGAGATGTATGGTTCTGCGATAATTATCGGGCTGCTCATGACTTCTTCGACGAGCACATCCTGTGCGTTTTTCGCCTCGCACACCACTTTTTTTATAATATCGCTTTCTGTAAGAATCCCGATCGGGTGGTTTACTTCTGAGATGATCACATTTCCTATTTTGTTCTGTTTCATTATCTGAGCTGCTTCTAAAACGGTGGTAAATGGTTGTACAACCACCGGTTTTATCCTCATGACCTCTTTGACTAGAACGTCTTTGTTCATAGGTTATCCACCAACTCGCTGTCTGATTGAAAGATCCAATCCCAAACATTAAAACATTACGAGGTATTTTACCTTTTTCATATGAGCAGCGCTTACGAACGAGAATTGAAAGGTATTCTTGAAGGCGATGAAAAAATTCTTTCAAAAATGACGAAAACCTGCTCGGCATTAGAGAAAGGAAATTACTATCTTACGAAACAGAAACCGTTCATCGTCGTTCGTGCTGCAGGATCATTCGGTGTCGATTTGGTTGCTCTCAGAGGGGATATCTCGTTTCTTATGGAGATAAAGTCCAGTAATGCCGATACGTTGCATTTCAGTAGTGTTGATGGGAAACTGCAACGACAGGCGGAAAAGATGCAACGTGAATGCGAAAAGACAAAGACCTTGCCGGTCTATGGTTTTCGTTTAAAAGGTCATGGTGGTGATTGTTGGCGGCTCTTTTCCATGGAGATTTCTCAGCTTGAGGGGCGAGCGAAGATTCTGCACAATCGGCTCCCAAAGTTGAGTGTGAGTAAAAACGGAAATTATATTATGCGCTGGGAAGATGGTCTTCCGCTCTCAGATTTTCTCATGTATCTCTGCAAATAGTTCAATAACGTGGATCAGAGTTTATCTTCGTCACAACGGTTCTTAATTAGAATTTTTCTCTTTCGTTCTGAGAGGTAATACAAAATCTTTTTTAGTCAGTTCCTTATTACTAGCAGCACTGTGATGATTTATGAAACGATTACTTGTCGCCTATGATGGATCAGAAGCATCAAATAAAGCAATTGATTTAGCCGTCCAATGTTCAACACCTGATGATGAGCTTGTTCTCCTCACGGTGATTCCTGCCGCGTTAGTTGAATCAACATTCACAAACATGCTACTGCCAACCATTGATCTCAGCACGGTGGTGACCCCTGGGACTTTTAAAGAAAAAGCCATGGAGAACCTTGGTAAACTCGCAAAAGAACTTGAAGGTAAAATCAGCAAAGTAGACGTCGCTGTTGAAGCTGGCGACCCTGCAGATGAAATCCTGCTGGTGGCAAAAAAATATGATAGTGACATTATTCTCATAGGGTATAAAGGATATGGAAAAGAGGGAAGGTTTTTACTAGGCAGTGTCACAGATAAAGTAGTACGACATGCGAGCAGATCCGTACTAGTCGTACGGTAGAAGAATCGTGATGAAATGCATCCTGCTGAAGAATTACGCGGGAAGAAAACAAACAAACTTCTCCACAAACGTATTGTTCTTGGGATTACTGGTAGTATTGCAGCGGTTGAATGTGTGAAACTCGCACGGGATCTCATCCGTCATGGAGCGACCGTGTATCCTGTGATGACCCCGTCAGCAACTCGCATTATTCATCCGGATGCCATTGAATTTGCCACTGGTCATAAACCTGTTATCCAATTATCTGGCCAGACGGAACATGTCTCCTGGTGTGGTTTAATCCAAGACCCCGTTGACCTCCTTTTGATATCACCATGTACGGCAAACACGATTTCAAAAATCGCTCGTGGAATTGATGATACACCGGTAACCACCTGTGCGACCACCGCGATAGGTTCTGGCGTACCGATTCTTCTTGTTCCTGCGATGCACCTGTCGATGTATGATCATAAAATAGTTCAGAAAAATATCGAGATCTGCAAAGACCATGGGGTGTTGTTCCTCAATCCAGTTATTTCTGGGAACAAAGCAAAATCCCCAGAGGTTCTAGAGATCGTCGAAACCGTGATTCGAACGATAGGTAAAAAAGATTTGAAAAACAAAAAAATTTTGATTATCGGCGGTGCGACAGCAGAACCCATCGATGATATCCGAGTGCTTACAAATCGGAGTTCAGGAAAGACAGCGGTCGCATTATGTATAAATGCATTCGAACGGGGAGCTGATGTTGAGCTTTGGTATGGGTATGCACAGGAAGCTGTTCCGTCTTATATTCCTGTTAAACGATTCGAGACCGTCAATGATCTTCTTGCATTGACGAAAGACAAAGGACTGAAACAGGTTGACAGCGTCATCGTCTGTGCAGCGATTGCAAACTATATCCCAAAAAAGCTGAAAGGGAAAATCCCCTCCGGAAAAGAGACACTCGCTATCGATTGTTTTCAAGCACCGGTCGTTCTTGAGACCCTGCGGTCGCAAATCCCTCATAAAAAAATCATTGCCTTTAAAACCGAAGAAAAAAAACAAAACGTCGCTAGGAGGACACAGCAGTTGATGACCAAGTACCATCTCCATAGTGCTATTGGCAATACCCTCGCGGGGTTTGGTGCGGAATATAACGAGATTCTTCTTCTCACAAAAAAAGGAAAAAGCATCTGGAAAAAAGGAAAAAAAGAAGAGCTTGCATCTGCTATCCTCGATATGTTACGATAGTCAAACAGGATATCTATGACAGGAATCGCTTTTGCTCCAGGGCATATTTCAGCGTTTTTTGAACCGGTGTATTCTGAGCAGAATATAGACCGGTCTGGGTCCTGTGGCGCTGGAATTAATATCACGCTTGGTGCGATCAGCCAGGTGAAAATACAACCTGCGTCTTCTCGGACAGTCACCGTTCGTATCAGTGGAAAACTATCGAATGCGCCAGTCACAAAATCCGCTCTGTACTATCTAATAGGCACTACCCCCTTGAGTGTAACGGTGAATACTGTCCTGGATTTACCAGTGAGCCAGGGATTTGGTATGAGCGCGGCAGGAGCGTTAAGCGCAGCCCTCGCTTGTGCAGATCTTCTCAATCTTCCAAGGGAAAATGCGATCAAGGCTGCACATTATGCTGAAATCCAGTCACACACGGGACTTGGTGATGTGATCGCAAGTAGCTTTGGTGGAATTGAGATCCGACGAAAAGCAGGTCTTCCTCCCTGGGGGATGCTGGAACATATCCCGGGGAACTATGATGTCGTGCTATGTGTGATTGGGAAAAAGATTGAGACAAAAAAGATTCTTACGGATGTGACCAAGGTCCACGAGATTGCATCGTATGGACGATATTGCACAAAAAAATTATTGGAAAAGCCTTCGCTTGAGCATCTTTTTTCTCTTGCCTGGGAATTCACAAGAAAAATCGATATTGCTGATACGATGGTGCTGCAAGCTATTAAGAAAGCAAACGCACATGGCATGGCAAGTATGTGTATGTTGGGAAACTCGGTATTTGCGGTCGGAGACATCCCCGTTCTCTGTAAGATTCTTTCTATCTACGGTGAGGTTTTTTGTTGTACCGTCGATGAGAAAGGAGCACGGTTGTTACAAGAAAAATAACCCTTTTTCTTGACTGTGTTTTTTTCCTGCATTACTTCGTTGCGTAGCACTTACGGTAGCGATCCCAGAGATTATCAATGTAGTTTTCGATAGCTTTGAGTCGTTCCTCATCCCGCTGTGGTTTGAAAAGGTGGCTGAACCGTCCTTGATATTTTATCCATTCTTCCACTGGTTTGCGTTGGACCTTTTTTTCTAAAATCAGTTTGCTTTTGCCGTTGAACGTCATCTGATCGTTTTCACATTCCCACAGGGACCAGGCGCCTGAGTCGACCGCGAGTCTTCCCATTTCCACGGTTTTATCCATGCTGAATCGCCAGCCTGGAGGGCATGGTGCGAGGATTTCTATGTACTTCGGACCTTGTATGTTTTTTGCTTTTGTTATTTTATTTATCACATCCTCGGGGTAACTGATACAGGTTTGGGCTGCGTAGGGGATATGGTGTGCAAGGATGATCTCCCCCATTTCTTTTCGGAACTCATTTTTCCCACTGACCGTCGTTGTCGTCCACGCGGCATACGGGGTTGCTCCGCTCCGTTGAATACCGGTGTTCGAATAGATTTGATTGTTATAACAGATGTAAATAAAATTGGTTCTCCGTTCGAGGGCGCCGGAGAGTGCTTGGATGCCAATGTCATAGGTTCCTCCATCTCCCGCCCATG
>DATMXJ010000080.1:0-2256 GCA_035561675.1 Thermoplasmatota archaeon | reverse complement strand
TATTTTCCTTTGGTTTCGTATGTTTTGGTGTAGACGTATTTCGTATCAGTTGGTGGAGTGCTCATTTCATGTGTTTCAACTTGGTTGTCTGGGAATCGTATTGCCACTTCGACGGATCGTATCCCTGAGTAATCCGATGTGATGCAGCGGGTTTCCACAGGGTGGTTCGGTAACTGGACGAGGGGATTGACACCAAAATAGGTGATGGTTGGTGGCGTCTGATCTTCTGTGACGATAAAATATCCTGTGATAATCGACTGATTTTTATTTGGTGAGAGATCTGTTGCTTTGATGGTAAAGTTATGTCTGCCGAGTTGTACGGCGGTAAAAATATATTCATATCGATCGTTTTCTTCTGTCGCCATGGTGGTGTTCACAGTTGTTTTGTTTGGGGTCTTAATTGAGATAACGACCATGTCAATCCCTGATGCATCGGTTGCTTTGACTCTGATAAGAAGCTGGTTTCCTAATTCAATAGATGAGAGATACTCAAGGTTGGAAAGAATGGGTGGGTTTCGCTCTGCTGCGATAACCTTTAGGACATGGTAGAGAGATTTGTTGTTATTTGCTTCGTGTTTGTCAGGTGTCTGCGTAGTGTTAAGGATTTTGATCCCGACAGCCCACTCCCCATTAAAATTTGCTTTTCCATAGCGTGTCTGGAACCAGGTAAGTGTCACATTTGTTGAGGTATTCTTCTTTAAACTGAAGTTAGTTGAATTCTTCTCCTGTAAATATAACATAGTGTGATTGTTTTGATTTTGTTCGCAATAGAGAACGACTTCATAGTTGGTGGCGTTTCCATCTCCAGTGTTGCGGATGTATGCAGTGACCATTACAGGATTGCCTTCGTCTACTGGGGTGGGGGCTACGGTGATATTTAGCACAGCGAGATCTGGTACGCCTTCAACGTTAACATTTTTCCATATTATGTTATTACTTGGGTTTGAATCTGGATGATAAAAAATGTTGAATGAGACATTATGGCTGCCTTTGCTGGAGGGAGTCCAATAAAGTTGGAGGGTTCTGTTTTCATTTTTTTGAATCTTTAGATTTTCTTTAATAGATACGTTTATGTTATTGACGCGAAGTGCGACTGTAACATTCTCAACTGTGGTGTTCACCGCACGGATATGTGCGGTTACAGTGACATTATAGCCTACATAGCAAATTGGTACGGTCAGGTTTGAGGCGATGAGATCTGGTTTGCCGATATAGAATCCAGCGGTCAACGGAGCGGTTTGATATCCTGCATCATCATATCCGATGATGTGTATCGTCCAGTCACCGATTTTAGATAACTTTTTTGTGGTTTTCCAGGTTAAATTATCTAAGGTGGAAAGCGATGTATTGGAAACAATAATTCCATTGCAAAGGAAATGAGCGGTGAGGTTTTTGGCTAGCGCTGTTGTGTATACTTCGACATTCAGTATTGTATTGTTTACGTAGTACGTAGGAATATCATTAATAAACTCAGGCCACCAGCCTTGGGTGGATATCAGAGTAGCGTGTACGGGACCTGATTGTGTGAGGTTACGGGTTTCGTTCATTGGATTGCGGGTTCCTCTATTCTCTTTGACGTCAAAATAGACGCCGTAGGGGGAGGTCCCCGATACGCTCCAGGAGAGGGTACCAACTGCGTTCGTTCGATTGTGAAAGACGGTACTTTCGTTGAACCAGGTTTTGTCGACGACGACGATTGTTCCGTTTTTATAATATCGTACAATGGTGATGGTGGAGTTATCAAATGTTTTATTCACGACCTGAAATGATCGAAGAACTGAGGTAAAATTCATTGGAAGAGAAATGTTGCCTATTCCTGTGATATTGTAGATTCTCCGGTAATGCCAATTGGTGTTCCACCATGGTGTCACAGTCGTTGTTGTTTCAATGTAGTTGTTTGAGTGTACCTGTTCTGTGACTGTTGGTATTGAGTCAATGATCAGATGAGGGTCTTGTATGGATGCTTCAACGATGCTCATCAAAGGAAATACATTGGAGATGAGGATGACGATGATGCTTAAAATATATAATTTTTTTCTATTTGTGTTAACTTGCTTCCGCTGTGATTTTTTTACGTCAACCATGGCTCCCTCGTATCTTCTATAGTATTGCTATTTATGACGATATATTTGTAGTTTTCTATTGAATATTTATTATATATAATTAAAGAAATTATATTTATTTTGGTTCTGTTTTTTCTACGTTTCACAGAGAGATTATTGGTTGGGACGAAGCAGATGAAAATCGATATATGAT
>DATMXJ010000079.1:0-5032 GCA_035561675.1 Thermoplasmatota archaeon | reverse complement strand
GGATGGAACAATTCCTCAAGGATGAAGAGGAGAAATGGCGCTGTCCCACCTGCGGAGGTGTGATTTGTTGTCATAACGGTCTTTGTTTTGAGTGCGACACAGATCGGTTGAGAAAGAAGAAGCACCTGTACCGGTGGAACGATGAATAAACACATGGTGTCGTTCTGTGGATATCGATGTGACCTCTGCCCTGCGTATGTCAAGAATGTTGACACACTTGCAAAGAGATCAGCGATTCGGAAAGGATGGAACACTTTTTTTGGTTTTGATGTCCCTGAAGAACGAATCATCTGTGATGGTTGCGATAGTACGGGAAACCATTTGGATACAGAGTGTCTTGTTCGACCTTGTGCACTCAGCAAACACCTACAGAACTGTTCGTTCTGTGATTCTTTTGAATCCTGTGAAACCTTACGAACTCGTGCAGACATCCTTGATACGACAAAAACGAAATACTCTGGTCAGATTTCAAAGGAGGAGTATGCATTGTTCTTCCGTCCGTATGAAGGAAGAGACGAACTGAAAAAACAACGAAAAGCGAGATGAGCACATGGCATATAAAAAGAAATCCTGGCAGGAGAAACTTGCTGATAAGAAGAATTTACCGAAGGTTCTGAAGTTACAAAAAAGCTTCCCGTGTTATAACGCGGTCCATAAGATGGGTGCAGAGACTGGCGATGACGTTGTGTTGGTAAATCCCAGTGAAGTCGTTGATCGTATGAAACAGGTTCCGAAAGGAAAACTCATCACTCTTGCAGAGATCTGTAAAGCGATCGCAAAGAAGCATCATGCCAAAGGATGTTGTTCTTTGACGACAGGGATTTTTATCATGACTGCAGCAAATGCAGCAGAAGAGGCGGCTAACCAGGGAAAAGCGTTTCCCGTCCCCTATTGGCGGACTTTGAAAATAGACGGATTTCTGAACGAAAAATACCCTGGTGGGGCGCTTTCTCAGAAAAAACTACTTGAAGCAGAAGGATTTACCATATTGAAGAAAGGCAAGAAATTTGTTGTCAAGGATTTCGAAAGATATCGAGCTGAGGTGAAATAATGGACGAAAATGAATGTTGCCCGAAATTTGATCCCACACCATGGGATGGAAAGGTGTTTGAATGGAACAACAAGAAATTCATAAAGGAGAATGTCTCGACATTCTTCCACATGCCGCTGAATTTTGGTGGTGCGATGAAGAGACTTGATGAGAAGGTACGGGATGCTCATGGAGCAATCCTGGACGGCATATGCTTATCAGACCATACGTCGAAGTGGAATATGGATCTGTATCTTGCGGTCGATAAGGAGATTCCTCATGCAGAGAATACGACGATAAGCGGTAAATTCCTCAGCAAAGTGTACGAAGGCCCATTTCAGGATACCGGGAAATGGTGCAAAGATTTTGAACAGTTCGCCTCAAGCAAGGGTATGAAGGTTTCAAAATGGTTCATGTGGTACACCACATGTCCGAAATGTGCGAAAAAATATGGGAAAAATTACGTAGTTATTGTCGCTCAGGTCACGTAGTCTTTTCTGCTGATATCTTTTATGATTCCCAAAACTTTTTGTCGGTATGATTAAATAACGAAATAATGATATTTCTAATATGAGGAAGTTGTGGTCGATTCTTCTTCTTGGTGCACTCTCAATGCTGTTTGCAGAGATATTCTCGGGTGCATCGAAGCTTTGGTTTGTCGATCCTTGGGGGGCTCCTCCTCACATACCCCTTGTATCTCGGACATGCGGTATTCTTGCTGAATGTAGCGTTTCTGTGGAAAAAGACATCGCCTCGTCAGCTGTACTTCTTCGGGATGCTGTTCGGACTCTATGAAGCACTTATCACAAAGGTACTCTGGTTTGGCTATCCAGCTTCAACGGGTCCCATGGTAGGTTATTTTTTTGGTGTTGCGTGGGGTGAGTTTCTCACCTTGGTGCTGTTCTACCATCCGATCATGTCTTTTGTAGTACCAATTTTCGTGTATGAGGTACTGAGCGGGGATGTTCTTCCAGGTCATGAACGGTTTTTACAAAGAAACTGGAAAACACTTCTTTTGGTCATGATATTGATCGTGATGGGGGCAAGTTTTCAGAGCAACGGTGCGGGATATGATTTGGTTCAATCTGTAGGTTCCATGGGTGGATCTATCTTGATAGTCGTTCTATTACATTTCCTTTCAAGGGGAAAGAATCTGCAGTCGCTTGTCCTTGGGAAAAAAGGATTGACCATTGTTTTAATGTATCTTTTTGTTTTGTATGGTGTGACAACCGTGGTTATTTTCCCTGAGCGTCTCCCGAAAATAGTTATTGCTTATGTGCTAATCGTTCTGTGGTATCTGGTCGCTATCGGTCTGCTCTGGGTCGATCGGTTCACTCCTGCGTATATTTCTGTGAAAAGAACGATGTTCTCTCAGAAAGAGCTGGGGATTTTTGCTATTGTAGTTGTGGGTGCGACCGTGGTCTGCAGCGTTTTCCAGCAGGTAACGTACGGGGTTCTTCTTACGATGTTTGTGTCACTTATGGGGGCAGGAGTGATTCTTTTTATCTGGTCTGTGTTTTCATTGATGAGGCAAAGAATTTCCCAGAAATTATCAGAAGATTTATGAGTAAAATGAGGAATACCGTGAATACTTTACGGAGGCATATGAAATGAAAAAACACCTGATTGTCATCGGTTTAATAAGTGTAGTTCTCAGTGGATGTTTCAGTGGTTGTGTTGGACCAGAGGTCACCGATTATTTCAACGGGGAGTATCCTGTCGATGAACAAACCATTGTGAGTGTTTCAAACATCAATGGTCAGGTTGAGATAACCGGATGGGCTGGTGACAATGTCACGGTCTCTGCCGTGAAAACATCAACCCTGGGAGAAGAGGAGCTTCACAATGTCAACATCAGCGTCAATCAAATAGGAAATCACCTCGAAATCGAAACAAAATATACTGGTCAGAAATTCATACAAGCTGGGGTTGATTACTCTATCAAAGTACCGTTCAATACCACTATAGGGACTATCATGACCTCCAATGGGGGTATCCAGATTTCCAATACAAAAGGAGATATCATTGCATCAAGTTCCAACGGTGCGATCATTATGGAGAATGTCGATGGTGTCGTTTCAGCGACGACGAGCAACGGACATATTGAAATCCTGAATACCACCGGGATTCGCGATATTCGTACATCAAATGCCGCTATTACCGCAGAGGTGCAAAGCATCCCGGATGATGTCAGCATCGAGACGAGCAATGGCGCGGTAACCGTTTATGTAAACCCCCTGCTGAATGCGACATTGGAGATGGCCACATCCAATGCAAAAGTAAAACTGCAAGAGATAACTTTGAACATCAATCTGTTAGAAGACACCCATGTCATCGGGACATTGGGTATGGATGGCCAGAAGATAGACATCCATACATCAAATGCAAATATCTACTTAAACAAATTACAAACCTAACAGTCCCATTCGACAGTAAGAGATAACATCCCTTCTGATGTCGATTGTTATTTCCTCTTCATTTTCCCAGGACGGTGAGGTAGTTATCCGGACTACGTAGCAATGATGAGTATCGTTGCAGGGTTAATCCTCTGCAAGGGTCATTTAGAAAGCAATACCATCTTCAATTTTTTTTATTGAAGAGGTAGAAGAGTAATCCAAGCAAGACGAGATGCAGGCAAAATCCAATTCCGAGGAAGACATAATCCTGGGTTCCGGTTGTAAGCACTTTATCCAGAGCCATAAATGTCCAGAAATTCGGGATGATACCAAGGATATATTTGAGATCATTGTCTATGAAGAAAGCGAACAGAGGGATGTAGAAGACGCCTCCAAGTGTTTTGAACACGGCGAAGGCTTGGACTTTATTCGTAGCAACGATATTTGCCACCAGCCCAATGGTCGGTGTAAGGAATGCAAACAGCAGCCCAATGGGGAGATAATCAATAAAATTGATATCGATAAGACCGGTGAGGGTGGGAAAGAGCAGGATATAGACCAGAGAGAGTAGGCTGATGAACATCATCCGATAGATGAGGTAGGTGTTTCTTGAAATCGGCATCACACGCAGGACTGTCAGCAGGTTTTCATCACGTTCATCCATGATGAGAAATCCAATGACAAAACCAAACAACAACGGGATGGTAATAACGATAAGCATAAACAACAGCGGATAGAACTGCTCTAATGGAACAACATTTTCTGATAACCAGGGAATAACAAGTCTTGTGAAAATAATAATGATCAGTGGTATCAAAAACGCGGAATACAGCAGTAAACGGTCTCGTATGATATTTCTGATATCGTTGACTAATAATTTTCTTATCTGAACCATGGTTAGCTTCCCCCGAGCACGATATATTTGTAGAATGCTTTTTTTGCGAGATAATAGCAGCCGACGATCCAGATACTAAGATAGGCAAGTGCGTAGATGGTTTCATTAAGCGAAAGCGAGCCAAAAACACCTTCAAAGAGAAGGAACGATGCTTGTGATGGCCAAAGATAAAAGACGATATTGTTATAGATTCCGGTTATGTCCAGTAATGGTGGGAGGAAGAGCAGGAGGAACGCAAGCATCATCATCAACAGATATTCATTGATGCTGTTACATCGTGCCACAAGGATGAATCCAAGTAAGATAAGAAAGACAGAAGTCAAGATAATCCCAGTCACCATGAAGAAATACTCAAAATGAATCCCATGGGAAAGAAAAAGGAAGAGAAAACCGGAGATGACAGACAGTAACGTAAGGGAGATGATCTTTGAAAAGAAATATGTCCTTGTTTCCATTGGAGTGACGTTGAGAGCTTGCAGCGTGTTTTCTGTTTTTTCAAAAAGGACCAATGCGCCGACGAACATGATGCCGATGAGCGTCGGGTCGAAGAATAAATACAAGGTCTTGAACTCCTCGGTGTTCATCGATGGGATCGCGATAAGTGTAACGAAGTAGATCAGGACGCTCAGGATGGAAAGGTGTATAATTTTATAACGAGATTGAAGAATGATGTCCCATTTTAACATTGTTTTAAGCTGCGTCATTTCAGCT
>DATMXJ010000078.1:0-2508 GCA_035561675.1 Thermoplasmatota archaeon | reverse complement strand
TGTTAGTATCGTCGTTTGACCGGTGGTTTTTGCGCGATTTTTTTCACGGCATGCAGCAGGGCGCTGATATCAAATGGCTTGGTGATGTAATCAGCGATATAGGGGTAGATTTCATTGAACTCTTCCCCTTGTATGCGTTTTGCTGTGAGTACGATTATAGTGTTTTCGTCGGTGAATCCATCGATGGTCATTTTCTTTATGGTTTCTATCCCGTCCATGATCGGCATCATCAGATCTAGGATGATGATCCCCTGAAAGCCTTTTTCCAGTTCGAGGAGGCAATTTCTTCCGTTGTCTGCCGTGGTGACCTGAAATCCTTCTCGTTCAAAAAGCTCTTGAAGGCTCATGACGATATCAGGGTCGTCGTCCACAATCATAAGGTTCTTTTGATAATATCGTACCTCGTTCATAGGTGTATATCTTCATTATTTTACTATATAAAATTACTTTGTTCAAATGTCAAAACCAGCAAAAATCCATCTGGGTCGATTGGATGGGAGGAGGTACCTCTGGGAAAAGGAGAGATGGGATGCTTTGAATGCCCGAGGTACCTCATGGATATAGGAAGGATTTTTTCTTATCGGGTGTTTGGGGAAGGATGGGATGTGGGAAGAGATGAGGAGGATCGCTGTGAATTGGTTTTTTGTTTGAAGGTGGTATGCTCCCCCAGGCGGATGTTTTGATGGGATGATCGCGGTTTAGTATTATTAGAGGAGAAGTCATATTTTTTTATCCCTTCACCACTTTGCCATGCGTTTCTGCATGGCAATGAAAGCATCATCTATGTTATATAAATACTTTTCTTTCTTTGCATGGCATTACTGATTGGCAATAACGAAATGCATAAATATACAGATATAGATAATCGGACGTGGAGAGTTATCAAGAGGAATTAACACAAATAAAAACAATACTAAAAAATAACCCAAAAGGAATGACCGTCAGCGATATCGCCCATGAAATCCACACGAACAGAAACTCGGTCGCAAAATACCTCGACATCCTCCTCATCTCAGGGCACGTCGAGATGGTTACCTTTGGCCCAGCAAAAGTATTTTTTCCTTCATCAAGAATGCCACTCACCGCCCTACTCAATTTCACCCATGACTACATCGCCCTACTGAACCGCGAATTAAAATTCCTGCAAGTAAGCGAAAACCTCTTAAAATTCATAGAAATCCAACGCTCAGAAATCATCGGAAGACCAATTCAGACATTTTCTGTTTCATTTTTTGGAATCCCTGAACTCGCACAAAACGCAAAAAAAGCACTCGAAGGAACAGAACACAGCATTGAAAAACAATATATCCAAAAAAACCAACTCTTCTACCTTAGAATCAAACATATCCCGACAACCTTTGATGACGGTGAGCCAGGCGTCACCCTCGTCATCGAGGACATCACCGATCAAAAACAAACCGAAGCAAAAATGAAACGCACCATCCAAGAATGGGAAATCACATTCAATTCCATTTCAGACATGGTCTTTATCCAGAACAATGATTTTTCAATCATTAGGGCAAACCGCACGTTTGCAGAATTCCTCCATATGACGCCAGAAGAATGCGTCGGAAAAAAATGCCATCAGCTCCTGCATAGCAAGAACGAATCACCCTCCTTCTGCCCCGGTCCACAAGTTCAAAAGACAAAAAAAACCACGACCGTCGAATTCTACGAGCCGCATCTCGACAGATACCTAGAGATCACCGCCTCACCGATTTTGACAGACAGCGGTGAAATCACCGGTTCTGTCCATGTCATGAAGGACATCACCGAACGAAAGCGAAAAGAGGGTTAAGTAAACCATCCGTTTTTTTATGAAATTTTAAGGATGGTCAGCAGTTTCAACGTCACCAACACCAGTAACGTCAGAATCGAATTGGTTTTCAAATCAAAGACCTTGACCCATTCGAGCATCGCGATGATCACATAGGATAAGATAAGCAGCAATACCAGTTGCAGAACAGCAATGCCGATGGTGTAGAACCAATTCGGGTACGATCCATTGATAAGAACATCCCATATCGTTGCAAAAAAGGCTAACAAACCAATGGTGACCTGTGCTTTTGTTATCTCTCTCATCGATGTTGTCAGTACATGTTTTCTATATAAAGATTATTCATACAAGACATTCCTGAACGGCAATTTTTACCGCCTCCACCATACTCTCCAGTGGCATCCCCGCAGAGTCCTGCGAATCTAATAACGGCACATGGATAAAACCTACTGAGGTGTTAAGGTTCTGCTCTTTTACGTAACCTAATACTCCATAGAACAACGCGTTGCAGATATACGATCCTGCAAAGAAACTTTGTTTCGCAGGAATATCTGCATCCCGTATCTTCCGAGCAATCTCACTTGTTTTTAGAGAGGTGATACGGAAAAATGGACCGTTCATATCAATCCGCTGAGGGAACGACCAACTCCCATCGTCTTTTGGATATCGTTTGATATTCACCCCGATTTTTTCTACCTCGATGGCATCGGCTTTCGCGTTCAGACCAAGAC